>NZ_JBJUVG010000015.1:0-30505 GCF_046097595.1 Peptococcus simiae | reverse complement strand
TCTCCTGAAAAAGTAGATAAAACAGCTCTTGAAGCCAGTTTAGCCAAGGCTAAAAAATGGTTGGATGCCAATAATACGGTTAAAACCGGGGTGACCATCCAATATGAAGAGCAGATTTTACCCTTCTTGGAAAGTGCCTATACTGAATCTAAAAAAGTTGCTGATGATGTGTCAGCTACAGAGGTAAAGGTTAAGGATGCGACGGCTAAGCTGGATAGGGCGATGGAAGAATTCTGCAAGTACTATCAGCAAAAAATGCAGGGTATGTCCATCCGGCTGGAAGATTTGGCTGCAAAAATCCCTGAAGAAAATACTTCAGAGGAGGCAGAACGTTATCGTGGTGTCTTGAATAGCCAAAAAAACATCATGCTGCAGATGTTGAAGAATAAGAGCTTAGGTGGCGATGACCTGGCCCTCTATTATATCCAGGCTCAACAGGCTTATAAGGAGGCAGAGGCCTATATTAAAAGCCTGACGGAAGCTGGCCACTTTGAAGGTTTGCCCCGGGCTTTAGACTGGCCAATCAGCAAGCCACTGACGGCTCAAGATATTGAGAAGCAGTTTGATGACCTGGAAGAAGATACCCATGTTATTAAGCCGGAGAGTCATACTTTTACCCAAACCGGCCAGCAAACCCTCCCAGTGACCCTGCAGTTTTCCGATGGGAGTACTAAAGAGGTCGACTTGGTTGTCATGGTGAAAGATAAACTGGATGACTATAGCGATGTACGGATTAAGCCTGTTGACGAGTTAAAGGCCCTGGATGCTAACCAGAACTATGTTGACGGTACTTATCAAGGGTCGGCCAAGGGCTACCAAAAGATCATTGATGTCCAGGTGACTGTAGCCGGCGGAAAAATTACCGCTGTTGAAAAAACAGAAAAAGGCATCAAGATTGACGATGGCGGTGAGTTTGAACGCTTTGGCTTTGATGGTGTGATTAACAGCGTTATTGACAAACAAGATCCCAAAAACTTGGCGGCCCAATTAAATACTAAGCTCGACTTGATTCAGGGGCTTTATAATTTTGCGGCCCCTAAAAACCATACGGATGAAGCCTATAAAGAAGCCATGAAGCACTTCTTTGGCGATGACAGCAATTCGCCTAAGGGGGTTGATCAGGTAGATGGCAACATTAAGGCTTATGATGCCATCGGACGAAAAGTCTTGCCTAAACTGTTAGAGGCCCAGTACGATCGGGTAACGATAGCCACTAAGGGCAAGGGTCCTGATGTCACCAGTAGTGCTACCTGGACAGCTCGCGGAACGGCCAATGCCATTGTGGATGCCCTCCAAAAAGCCAATGCTGAAAATGACATCGTCAGCCTCAAGGTTGGGGGCCAACGCGTCCAGTTGAATAAGGCTGCTGCAAAATATACAGCAGAAGGCTATATCCAAGGCGATCCTTTTAATTATTCTGAGTATGAAGTCACCTTAGAAAAACGTGATGGCAGCCAAGAGGTCATCAAGGGTGCCGATTTTGCTGCTAAGGGGATTAAGGTGCTAAAAACGGAAACGCAAGCACCGATTCAGGATGGAATGCTTTTAACTCAAGATAATGTAGGCCATGATGTAAGAGAAGGCTTAGAGGTAACCTTCCTGCAAGAATCTTCAGGTGCAAAAGGCTACCTTAAACTGGTTATTGCACGGAATGAAACGCTGCACTTAACTTCGTTTGATTACCGGATTCAAGGGACTGATGAATGGAAGCCCCTTTATCAATTGACGGCTCAAGATGATCCGACAGACTTTATCTATAGCATCCCGGTTAAAAAAACTGATCTAGACGCCATGGTCGGTCAAAAGATTGAGCTGCGCACCCATTATAAGGATAAAAAGGATAATACCTATACAATGGAGTTTACCGGCGACCGTGCCTTTACCGTGCCTAAAAATCGCAGTGAGAAAATGTATCCCAGTATTCGTGGAATGGAATTAGATACCCAGGGCAGATTTGTTAAATTGCCCCAAGATAACTATCGTCTCACTTTTGTTGAAGCCGAATAGTGGTCTGATTTAAAAAGAGATCTACGGTTTTGAGGAAGACTTAAAACCGTAGATCCTTTTGTGGTATAAGGATGTCCTTTCTTGCAGCACCTCCTTTGAGAGAAGCTTGTGACTTATTGTAAGCGATTATTATAAGTAAGATGGAATAGCTGGTTATGGCATCATACGGATTGGAGGTTACATGGAACTACTTATTTCTCTGATTTTTGCAGCGGGCCTGGCCCGGCTGGGCGGTAAGCATATGCAGATGCTGAACTGGCCCCTCTATGGGGCCGGGGCGGTCTTTGCCTTTACGGCCTGCCTGGCCTACCTTTTGACCCTCCAGGATAAGGTCTTAAAAACCGGGGCCGGGGTCGGGCATATCCTGGCGGTGTGCGATAACGGCACCCTGGGCACGGCCTTTTTCATTGTGGTCATGTTTGGGGCGGTACTGCCCCGCCACTGGGACCTGCGGAAAAATATCATGCGGGCCCGGGGTGAATTATCTATCCTAGGGGGGGTTGTCTTACTGCCCCACCTCTTCCACTATGTCATTGATACCCTACTGCACCTGGACCGGTTTAAGGCCATGGAGGGGATGGCTTTTTGGACCTTTACCATGATGGTCCTTTTGGGCCTTTATGCCGGGGCCATTTTCATCCCCCTCTGGGTGACGTCCTTCCCAAGGGTGCGAAAAAAACTAAAGGGGAAGCGGTGGAAGAACATCCAAAGGCATGCCTACCTATTTTATGCCTTTGTTTACCTGCATGTCATGCTGGCCTATGCCCTCCACCCGGAGCCTACTTATGCTTTTGCCAGCTGTCTGTATACGCTTTTGTTTGCAGCCTACTTGACCCTCCGCTTTCAAAAGCGGACCCGGGAGGTTGTCCGCTTGGTGGTGATGGCCTTAAAGACAAAGGGAGGCATCCATGATCGATCCTAGAAAAAAAGCTTTACTGACCTGCCTGGTGATTGGGGTTTCTCTTGGGTCTATCCTGGCCCATGGGGAGATTGTCCAGGCAGAGCCTGCCAGTCTTTCTGCAGATGTGGAAAATCGTGAACCGGGCCCCTACAAGGATGGGGACTATAGCGGAACGGCAGAAGGCTATAACGGCAACATGACCGTCAAAGTGAAGATTGTCAACGGTTGGATTGGCCAGGCGGAAATTGCGGAAACCGGTGATGACCAAGACTACCTGGCTAAGATTGAACCCCTTATTGCCAAGGTGCTGGAAGACCAATCGACCAAGGTAGACACCATTAGTGGGGCCACCTTTAGCTCCTGTGGTTTCTTGGATGCGATCGATGCGGCCCTGGCCAAGGCGAAAAAGTAAAGGAGGCGGTGGAATGAATAAGAGCTTTATCAGTATCATCCTCACTCTGTCCATGCTCACCAGCCTAACGACCGGCTATGCCATGGGGTCTGCCGGCGGCGCTGATGAGTCAGAGACGACGCAAAGCCGGGTCCGACCTGACCGCTCAAAAGAAGAAGCCCCTAAAGGCTTAGTCAACCGGGCCAAGATGGGGAACCTCAAGGATGGGACCTATACCGGGAGTGCCGAAGGCTATTCCGGCTTGGTGACGGTAGAGGTGACCGTTAAGGATAATAAAATTGTTGATTTAAAAGTGTTAAGTCATACGGAGACGCCGGGCTACTATGAAAAGGGGGCCGGGGTCATCCAGGCCATCCTGGCCAAGGGGTCTCTTGAGGTGGACACCATCAGTGGGGCCACCTTAACCAGCCGAGCCATTATAGAGGCGGCAACCGATGCCCTTTCCAAGGCCGGTGGTGCCCCGGCGAAAAAAACGGCTGCAGGCAGTCGAGGCGGTCAAGGCCAGAGAAACGCAGCAGCACCGGCGCCCGCTGCGGGAAAGACCTTTGACAGCTTAAAGGATGGGACCTATGTCGGCTATGGCCAGGGCTATGCCGGCAGCATTGGCGTGGAAGTGGTTATTAGTGGTGGGGTCATCAGCTCGGCCCGGATGGTCTCCGGCAATGAAGATGCCCCCTATATCAATAATGCCCTGGCG
Organism: Peptococcus simiae; assembly: GCF_046097595.1. Lineage (NCBI taxonomy): Bacteria > Bacillati > Bacillota > Clostridia > Eubacteriales > Peptococcaceae > Peptococcus > Peptococcus simiae. Next base: position 26,488 of record NZ_JBJUVG010000015.1, on the reverse strand, counting down.
ATCCTGGACCGGGTCATCGGGAAAAAGGGCACAGCCGGCATTGATGCTGTTTCCGGGGCCACTTTTTCTTCCAATGGCCTCTTAAATGCCGTCAATGACGCCCTGGCCCAGGCCAGTGGCGGTCCTTCATCCAGCCAGGGGGCCGGGAAAGCCGGTCCAACAGGTAAAAATCCGGCTGCTGAGCGTTTAAAGGAAGAAAATCAGCGGTTAAAGGACCAGCTGGCTACCTTGCAGAAGGAAAAGCTGGGCGGCCTGGTACCAGCCCAGCTGAAAGACGGCACTTATGAGGGGTCCGCCAAGGGCTACAACTTGAAGACCACTGTCCAAGCGGTGGTCAAGGATGGTAAGTTGGTCCAGGTCAAGCTGGTTGACAGTGATGATGACAAGGAATACCTGGCCAAGGCCCTGCCCCTTTTGGACCAGATGGTTAAAAAAGGCGGCACTGCCGGGGTAGATACCGTTTCCGGCGCGACCTTTTCCTCCTTTGGCCTCATTAACGCCACCAACATGGCCCTGGCCCAAGCCGGTCAAACCGGTGATACCAGCGGGGCCATGGCCCAGGCCAAGAAAGAATTTGAACTGACCCTTAAAAAATTAAAGGAAGAAAATGACCGCCTGAAACAGGCCGACCTATCCGCTGAGGGTGAACCGCCGGCTGCCAATTGGAAGGACGGGACCTTTACCGGGACCGCCCGGGGCTATAAGAGTGCTGTGACCGTTGAAGCCAGTGTTAGCGGTCAAAAGTTAACCGGCTTGCGGGTCACTGACCACAATGAGGACCGGGAATACTTTGATCAGGCAGAAGCGGTTGTGGACGCCATTTTAAGTAAGGGGTCCACAAGCGGTGTCGACACCGTTTCCGGGGCGACCTTTTCATCCAAGGCCATCCTCAAGGCCACCGTCCGGGCCCTACGCCAGTCTGCCGGCCTAGCTGCCGGCAGTGAAGAGGCAGGGGGCAGCCCGGCCCTGGAAGAGGAGAATAAGCGACTCAAGGAAGAAGTTGAGGCCCTGAACAAGCAACTGGAGGACTCTCTAGGAGATGGCCAGCTCCACGATGGCACCTTTATTGGCAGTGCCAAGGGCTACAGCGATGGCGGTAATAATGAACTCAAGTTATCTATTACCGTAAAGGATAAAAAAATCGTGGAGATCACGGTCTTAGATAGGAGCGGTGAGACCGAGCCCTACTATTCAGATGCCTGGGACCATGTGGTGCCCCAGATTATAAGCAAGCAGACCATTAAGGGGGTCGATGCTTTTTCCGGGGCGACCATTACCTCTAATGCCATCAAAAACGCTGTCCGCCAGGCCATGAAGGCCTCCTTTGCCGGCAGCGGTGGAGACAGTGGGGCCCTGACTGAGGCCTTGAAGAAAAAACATGCGGAAGAGATCAAGGCCCTTGAGGAAAAAATCCGTGCCCTGGAAGCCGGGCAGGGGAGTGGGCCAACTAAGCCGGGCCTGGACATCAGCAAGATTCCGGACGGGACCTACCATGGTAAGGGCTATGGCTACCATGGGTCCACCGGCCCGGAAAGTATGGCGGAAGAAGAACCTAAAAAATATCAAAAATTAGATGGAAAACGGACGCCTATTGAAGTGGATGTAATGGTAGCCGGTGGTCGGTTAGAAAAAATTGAGATAACCAGCCATGATGAAAGTAGGCCTTACCGGAATAAGCCTTTCAGAAGGGTTCCCAAGGCTATGGTTGACCAGCAAAAGATTGATGTCGATACCGTTACGGGTGCTACCTACACCTCCAAGGGCTTAATTGAAGCAGTCAAAAATGCCCTGGAAGGGGTCGGGACCGGCGGTCATGACCCTGGTGACCACCCGGCTGATGGTGAAGGCGGTACAGATGGGCAAGTGGCTGACCTGCAGGCCCAATTGGCTGCCAAGGAAGCGGAAGTGGCTGCCTTAAACGACCAATTGGCCAGCATACGAACTTGGTGGAAAAAGCTTTTTGCCGCTTGGCAAAATGCCCAAACGGAGGCGGAAGGCTTTTTCGGTAATGGCGAAGGAAAGGCCATGGCCCGGGAGGACTGGCAGACTGTGACGAATCCTATAAACGAGCTCATGACCAGTCCGGAGACCGATCACTTTAACGCGTCCGCAGAAGATAAACCATAATACTGTCTATTAAATGAATAGCGCCCCGGTGGTTGAATCGAAAAGATCGACTACCGGGGCTTCATTATGCTCTCTTTCGGAACAGGCTAATAAGTGAAAAAAATCTCAAAAAGTACAATGATAGGCTAGTATTTGATTTTACAGAATGATAAAATGAGTGAAGTTATTCTAAGCTTTTTAAAAGCGGGAAAGGTGTGAAAAGATGGCTTATCAATGGGAAACAGTTAAGCTGTACGAAGAGATTATTTTTGAACGGTCCGGAAAAATAGCTAAAATAACCATTAATCGGCCGGAGGTCCACAATGCGTTTACCCCCTTGACGGTTCAAGAAATGATTGATGCGGTGACCATCTGCCGGGATGACGCCGGGATTGGCCTGGTGATTTTGACCGGAGCCGGCGATAAGGCTTTTTGTTCCGGCGGTGACCAGAAGGTGCGTGGTCATGGAGGCTATGTGGGGCGGGACGGGATTGCCCGTTTAAATGTTTTGGACTTACAGCGGCTCATTCGGATTTTGCCCAAGCCGGTGGTGGCTATGGTCAAGGGATGGTCCATCGGCGGCGGTAATATCCTCCAGCTGGTTTGTGATATTACAATTGCAGCGGATAACGCCCGCTTTGGTCAAACCGGTCCTAAGGTGGGGTCTTTTGATGCCGGCTATGGGTCCGGCTACCTGGCTCGGGTGATTGGCCATAAACGGGCGAAAGAAGTCTGGTTTATGTGCCGCCAATACACGGCTGAAGAGGCCTATGCCATGGGCTGGGTCAATACCGTGGTACCCCTGGCTGAAGTGGAAGAAGTGACCCTGGCCTGGTGCGAGCGGATTCTCATGATGTCCCCAACGGCCTTACGCTTTATTAAAGCTTCTATGAATGCAGATACCGACGGATTGGCCGGTTTACAGCAGCTGGGCGGTGACTGCACCATGCTGTACTATACGACCGATGAAGGCAAAGAGGGGAAGAATGCCTTCCTGGAAAAAAGAGATCCGAATTTCGACGACTTTCCTAAGTTCCCCTAAGGAGGCCCCATGTCCGATGTTAATTGGATAGAAAAGCGTGCTTTGCTTTCGCCGCATGCGTTGGCCCTGGACTTTGAAGGTCAGCAATGGACCTTTGCAGACCTCTATAAGGAGGCTCACGGCACAGCCAGGGCTTTAAATGAGCGACTGTCGCCGGCCGGTGGCGAGAAAGCCGGCCGGGTGGCTGTTTTGGCTGATAACTCGGCAGATTTCTATATTCTTATTGCGGCCTTAATGGATGCCGGGATAGAGATGGTCCTACTAAATACGCGGCTTTCCCTACCGGAGTTGGCCTACCAGCTGGCGGATGCCCAACCGGCCCTTTTGCTTTATGCAGAAGCCTATAAGACCCAAGGGGAAGCCCTGGTTGGAGAACTGGAGGAGGACTTACAAGTCATGTCTTTAAAGGCTATGTTGACAGCAGGCAGGGCTTTATCCGACATTCAGGAAGACGTGACACCCTGGCGAGGGGACCGGGTGATGAGCATCTTATATACTTCCGGGACAACCGGCCGACCGAAGGGGGTCTTGCAGACCTATAATAACCACTTGTGGTCGGCCTTGGCCGGCGGCTTAAATGCCGGCTTGGTGCCGGGAGACGGCTGGGTTTGTGTGACCCCGCTCTTTCATGTGAGCGGTTTGTCAATTTTAGTGCGGAGCCTGGTGTATGGCTGCCCGGTTTACTTGTTCTCGCGGTTTGATGCAGCTGCGGTAAATAGGTCGTTATGTGACGGGCGTGGGACCATTATTTCAGTGGTGGCCTATACCCTGAAGGCCCTACTGGATGATTTGGGGGACAGGCGGTATCCGGCTTCTTTTCGTTATATGCTTTTAGGCGGTGGCTTTTTTGACGAAGGCCTCCTGGCTAGGTGTGCTGACCGAGATATTACAGTGATTCGGTCCTTTGGTATGACGGAAACCTGTTCGCAAATGATTGCCACCGGTTTGGGCGATACAGCGATAAAGCCGGCATCGTCCGGACAGGCTCTTTTCCCGAACCGGGTTCGTATTGATGATGGCAGCCTTCCGCCGGGCGCTGTCGGTGAAATACAAGTTCAATCGCCGGCTCTGTGCAGGGGCTACTTGAATAACGCAGCTCGCTACCGGCAGGCCTTTACGGCTGACGGCTGGTATAAGACCGGGGATATCGGTTGCTTGGATGAAGAGGGGTATCTGTATGTGAAAAGTCGGCTGACAGACTTAATTATTTCCGGTGGGGAAAATATCTATCCGGTAGAGGTAGAACAATGTCTGGTCCACCATCCGGAGATTCGTGAATGTGCCGTGATTGGGCGAGAAGATGCCCGGTGGGGTCAGGTGCCGGAAGCCTACCTGGTGGCTGCAGACCCTCAGGGGCCCTTGCCCTCGCCTGAAGCCTTGCAGGCTTATTGCCGGCAGTATTTGGCCGCTTATAAGGTGCCAAAGCACTTTATTTTTTTAGAGGATCTTCCGAAAACATCCATCGGAAAAATTCAGAAGCAGCGGTTAAGAGAGGGGCTTCATGGCCCGGTCATCCAAGAAGGGGGCAGGTAGAAATGGGCATTCTGGATAGCCTTGGCGTAACCTTTGTAGAAAAGAGTCGGTCTTTGACCATTCAAGAATGGACGGTTACCGAGCCTATGACACAAATTCATGGAATTTTGCATGGTGGCCTATCAGCAGCTATAGCAGAACAGGGGGCCTCTATGGGGGCGACCCTGGCCCTGCCGGCCAGCCGGCAGGCTGTCGGTCTATCTATGACCATTCAACATTTACGACCTGTGCCGCTAGGCAGTCGGTGCCGGTGCTATGCTCGTCCGGCGCAAGCGGGCGGCAAAATTCAAGTGTGGCAGGTGGAAAATCGCCTGGTTGAAGAGGACCTCCTTTTCAGCATGGCCACTGTGACTATTTATTGTAAGCAGGTGAGCGATGAAAAGTATTCGATTTAAACGACTGGGTCTTGCTGCCCTTATTTGCCTGGGGATAGCTCTTGTACCTACGCCTGCAGGCGTAACACCTGAGGGCTGGAGAGCCTTTGCCTTCTTTGTGGGCTTTGTCCTGGCCTGCCTGTTTTCAGCAGGTGGTATTGGCGAATTGGCCCTCATTTTAATCGGCAGCCTTTTGCTGACCGGGGCCATGCCTCTGGAGACCCTTTTGACCGGCTTCGCCAATCCGGCTGTTTGGCTGGTCCTCTTTGCCTTTTTTGCGGCGATAGGCTTTAGAAACACCTCTCTGGGCTACCGGTTGGCGTATCTCTTAATTGCACGCTTTGGTCACCATCCCATTGGCTTGGTTTATGCCATCAGTGCTTGTGATTTTATTATTGCTCCCTTTGTACCCAATACCAATGCCCGGGGGGCCGGCATCTTGTATCCGGTAACGAAGGCCCTGGCCGAAGCTATGGGGTCATCGCCTGAGCAGGGGACTGAGAAGAAAATAGGAGCCTTTCTTTTTATGGCTAGTTTTCAGCTGAATTTGATTATCGGAGCCCTTTTCCTAACGGCCATGTCAACCAACCCTCTGGCAACAGAAATGCTGGGCAAAAGTTTTAATATCTCTATTACTTGGACGGACTGGTTTGTTTATGCAGCTGTGCCGATTCTTTTAACGCTCCTGGTTACGCCATGGCTCATTTACTTCTTAAACCGCCCGCGAATGACCCGGGAAGAAAGACGGATTGCGCCGGATTTTGCCCGGCAAGAACTGGCCAAAATGGGACGGATCAGCCGGAAAGAAGGTATTATGACGGCTATCTTTTTAGTCATGATTGTCCTTTGGGCTGTTGGGGCTAAAATCAACCTTCATGCGACTATTGTGGCCTTGGTGGGGGTTGTGGCCCTGTTGTTGACGGAAATTATTTCGTATCAAGATGTTGTCCGGGAGCAAAAGGCCTGGGATATTTTATTGTGGCTGGCTCCCCTCATTGCGATTACTGCTCATTTAAATGAAAGTGGTGTGATTGGGTGGATTGTGGGCGTTGTTCAGCGGCCTTTGGTCGGTCAGTCACCCCTCTTGGTTTACATCGCCTTGGTCCTGGCCTATTATTATGTCCATTACTTCCTCACCAGTTTATTTGTCCACTTGCAAGCCTTCTTTTTACCCTTTGTCGGTATCCTGGTTGCCATGGGCTTTGATGCGACAGTGGTAGGGATGGTTTTTGCCTTGCTAACCTGCGTTTCGCCGGGGACGACCCATTATGGCACGGGTACGGCTTCTATTTATTACGCCGCCGGCTATATGGGTCAAAAGGAGTGGTGGAAAACAGGCTTCTTTGTTTCTGTTGTTGAAATTATTTTTATCGCCGGACTGGGCTATGGCTGGATTAGCATAATGGTTTCTTAATTATCCGGCTGACCTTATATGGTCAGGAAAAAACCGAGGCAGGTCCGATAATGGTTCGGAGCTGCCTCGGTTTTTATTTTGTTGGGGAACTTGCGGAGAAAGGGGGCATAAAAAAACCTCCTAAAACAGAACGTTTTAGAAGGGTAGGGTCAATTAAGCATTAGATTCAGTGGCTTGGTTCGCGGTTTTAGCGCGTTGAACTTTACCAGAACGGAGGCAGCGGGTGCACACGTTCAATTTCTTGGGCGTGCCGTTGACCACGGTGCGGACCGTTTGGATATTCGGGCGCCAGGTTCTTTTATTGCGAATATGAGAGTGGCTTACGCGCATGCCGGTGGTCACGCCTTTGCCGCAGATGTCACAACTTCTTGCCATGGGAATACCTCCTTTGCCAATATATCATACTTTAATATACTAGCAGACTGGGCGAGAAAATGCAAGATATTTATAAGTCCTCTTTGCTTGAGCGGTCTTAGCTCTTGTGATAAAATGGCCTTAGATGTAATTTGACTAATCATTGGAACGGTGGGATATTATGAGTGACAAGGCAAAGGTGAAGAGCGGTTTTTTTGTAGACCGAACCGTCTGTCCCGTTTGTCAAGGCGCTGGCTGTGTCGATTGCTGCCAGACCGGCGATGTTGATTGTGTGACTATTCCCTGTGATTACTGCCAAGGGAAGGGTGTCCTCGCAGAGGTTAAAAAAGAACGAATTTTCCTGTTGGCGGTCATTGTTCTCATGGTCGTCGGTACAGTTGCAATCCTAATGTAAGGAGGCAGGCATGGGCCGTATTATTGATTGGTTTCGAGGGGCGGTTACCCCTTGTCAGGCGTGTGACGGTGCCGGTGCGCTGCCGGCTAATATAAGTGATGATACCATCAGTCCCTGCCCCCGCTGCAAGGGGTCCGGTATTATTGAAGTGACTGAAGAGATTGAGCATTTAAAAGAAACACCTTGCGATAATCCCTCCTGCCACCAGGGACAGGTGCGGCAGCTCTTGACCAATGGCCAGGTAACAGAAGTCGACTGCCCGGTTTGCCAGGGCTTGAGCCGGCAGGTGCGGACGGTGACGGAAAGCTATGTGACCCACCGGAAGTGCCCGGTATGCGATGGCCAGGGGGCCGCAACAGGGAAGAAGATGCGGCAGGAACATGCCGAGGGCCTCTGCCCGGATTGCCACGGCTTAGGCCGGCAGGTGCATGTGACCCGCCTGATTCCCCTCTTCCTGCTCTTTGGACTTATCTTATTAAACCCGCTTTTCGCAGGGATTCCCATGCTCTTTGGGGCCTTGGTCTTTAGTTTTTATGCCCTGAGACGGAATAAAAGCAAGGCGGTTGTCAACCCGGAAAACATACCAGAATAAATTGGAGGCTATATGCTGTACGAAGATTATAGACGAGAAAAAATGCAAGCCTTAAAAAATAAGGACACCTTTAAAAATAAGGTCATCACAGGTCTGATGTCCGACATGACCTATAAGATGAAAGAAAAGGGCCAGGATTTATCTGAAGAAGAATGCCAGGCGGTGGTGCAAAAGGCCTTGAAAAAGGCCCAGGAGGCTTATGATCTCGCGGCTTCCCGTCCAGACAAGCAAGAAGAAATGGCCAAGGAAATTGACATCTTAAAGGGCTTTTTGCCGGAGCAGTTGACGGCTGAAGCGGTTCAAGCCAAGGTCAACGACCTCTTTGCCGACTTGTCGCCTCAAGAAGCCAACAAGGGTATGCTCATGGGCAAGGCCATGGGGGCCTTAAAGGGGTTGGCTGATGGCCGGGTGATTTCCGATGCGGTGGATGCCTGGCTTAAAAAGGCATAAGTCCCGGCAGGACTTCGGCCAGGCAGCAGAAGAGGCCGCGGTCCGGCTCCTGAAAAAGAAGGGGCACAAGATCATCAGCCGGAATTACGCCATTCGCGATGGGGAAATCGATATCATTAGCCGCCGGGAGGATACTCTGGTTTTTACCGAGGTCCGGGCCCGTAAGTATGGGGCCATGGTCCGGCCGGAGGAAACCGTCGATAGCCGGAAACAGGCGAAAATCCGCCATACGGCCCAGGCCTGGCTGCTGGCCCATCCCTGCGACGATATTTGTCGCTTTGATGTCGTTGCCTGCTATGAAGAGGCTGATGGGGCCTTGAGGCTTGAACATTATGAAAACGCCTTTTAACAACTTGGCTTATTGACGCTGAGAAAAGGCTGTGCTACACTACAAACAGTTGAATAAATAAGCCGTCGTTTGGATATATTTTATATGCCATTAGCACGGGAAAGCATACCTAGGGTAGCCTGGCTAACCAAGTGGTATGGGCACAAATTTGTGCTACACCGAAGGGATAAAAGCCCAGGCGGGTAGGTTTCCTATGACCATTGACCATAGAAAACCTACCCGCTTGGGCTTTTGTTGTATGTCAAAGAAAGGGGTCTATACTTATGCAAGCAAACACTACACCCTTAGTTGGGATTGTGATGGGCAGCGACTCTGATTTTAAAATCATGAAAAAGGCAGCCCTCCAGTTGGATGAATTCGGGATTCCTTATGAAATGTTGGTGGCCAGTGCCCACCGCAGCCCGGAAAAGGCGCTCAAGTTTTCTGCTGAAGCCGCTGAAAAGGGGATGCGGGTCATCATTGCCGGCGCCGGCGCAGCTGCCCACCTGCCAGGTGTACTCGCAGCCAAAACCACTCTGCCGGTCATTGGTGTGCCCATTAACGCCACGGCCTTAAATGGGGTAGACGCTCTTTACGCAATTGTACAAATGCCCTCCGGGATTCCGGTGGCGACCGTCGGCATTGACGGGGCTAAAAACGCTGCCATCTTAGCCGCAGAAATGCTGGCTCTGGCAGATGACAGCCTGCAGCAAAAGCTGGTTCAATATAAGGAAGATATGGCCGCCGGTGTTGCCCAAAAGGATGCCAAGCTGCAGGATGCCTTGCGCGAAATGAAAGAGGAGAAGTAAGATGATCGATCGCTACAGCCAACCGGAAATGCAGGCTATTTGGTCCGATGCCAATAAATTCTCCATTATGATGGAAGTGGAAATCCTCGCTTCCGAAGCCATGGCGGAAATAGGGGAAATTCCCAAAGAGGCGGCTCACAATATTCGTGAAAAGGCCAATTTCGACGTCGACCGGATTAAGGAAATTGAACGGGTGACCAAGCATGACGTCATTGCCTTTGTCTCCTGTATGGCCGAGTACGTCGGCGAGGATGGCAAGTATATCCACCTGGGGATGACCTCTTCAGATGTTCTGGATACGAGCTTTTCGGTGCAAATTCGCCAAGCCGGCCTCCTTATTTTAGACCGGGTCAACCAGCTCATCGAAGTCCTAAAAAAGCAGGCCCTCCGCTACAAGGATACCCTGGCTATGGGCCGGACCCATGGGGTCCATGCAGAACCGGTGACCTTCGGTTTGAAGCTGGCCATGTGGTACACCGAAATGTGCCGGCAGAAAGACCGGTTGGAGCGGGCCATTGAGAATATCAGCGTTGGGGCTATTTCAGGGGCCGTCGGGACCTTTGCCAACATTGACCCGGCCATTGAGGCTTATGTCTGCGACCATCTTTCCTTAAAGCCGGAGTCGGTGTCCACCCAGATTATCCAGCGGGACCACCACCTGGAATTCATGATGGCCCTGGCCAACATCGCCACCTCTTTGGAAAAATTCGCAACGGAAATTCGCAACCTTCAGCGGACAGAAGTGGCTGAAGTCCAAGAGGCCTTTGCTAAGGGGCAGAAGGGGTCTTCTGCCATGCCTCACAAGCGGAACCCCATCCACTGTGAACGGGTTTGCGGCTTGGCCCGGATTATCCGGAGCAATGTCCTCCCGGCAGCGGAAAACTGCGTCACCTGGCACGAGCGGGACATTTCCCACTCTTCCGTTGAACGGATCATCATGCCGGACTCCACAGCCCTACTCTACTATATCCTGGGCGTTTTCACCAATGTGGCTGAAAACCTGGTTGTCCGTGAAGAGCAAATGATGCAGAATGTCGAAAAAACCCATGGGCTTATTTTCTCCCAAAGAGTTCTCCTGGCCCTGGTTGAAAAAGGCGTGGCCCGGGATACGGCCTATCCCTGGGTCCAGGAAAATGCCATGCGGGCCTGGGATGAGCAAACCTCCTTCCATGACCTAGTCAAGGCAGACGACCGCATCACTGCCCACCTAGATGACCAAACCCTGGATGATATCTTTGACTACAGCTACCACACTAAACGGGTCGATTATATTTTCCGTCGCGCCGGCTTAATGGATTAAGAAAGGAAGCCTATTTAATGAAAGTGCTTGATCAACTTTACGAAGGAAAAGCAAAACGTGTATTTAAAACAGACGATGACCAGCTTTACATGGTAGAGTACAAGGATGATGCGACCGCTTTCAACGGGGAGAAAAAAGGCACCATCGCCCATAAGGGGGTCCTGAACAATAAAATTTCAGGCTGGTTCTTTAACCGCTTAACCGACCAGGGGGTCAAAAACCACCTGGTCCAAGTGGTAGATGATGACCACCAACTGGTCAAACGGGTCGAAATCATCAAGCTTGAAGTTATTGTTCGGAATATCATTGCCGGGTCCATGGCCAAGCGCCTGGGTCTGGAAGAAGGCCTGGTTGCCAAGACACCTATCATCGAGTTTTCCTATAAGGATGACGACCTGGGCGACCCCCTCATCAACCGCTACCATGCTCAGGCCCTTGGGGTGGCGACGAAAGAAGAGATTGATACAATCATCAGTGAAGCCTTCAAAATCAATGACCTCCTCAGCCAGTGGCTGGATGAGGCCAACCTTATCCTGGTGGACTTTAAATTGGAATTTGGCCGGACCCCGGATGGGACCATTATCCTGGCAGATGAAATTTCGCCGGATACCTGCCGGCTCTGGGATAAGGATACACGTGAAAAACTGGATAAAGACCGCTTTCGCCGTGACTTGGGCGGGGTTGCCGAAGCCTACGTCGAAGTGTGGCGCCGGCTCCAGGCTTTAGACCAGTAAAGCATCGATCAGGCGCATAAGCGTTAGAAGGGGAGGACATTATGGCAGTTATAGCGGCAGACGGGTTTCATGAAGAATGTGGCGTATTCGCCATCTATACCAAAAATAAAGAGGTGGCGTCAAGATGCTATTATGGGCTTTTTGCCCTCCAGCACCGGGGACAGGAAGCCTGCGGGATTGCCAGCTCAAACCATAAAAAGATTGAATTTTACAAGGCCCAGGGCCTGGTTACAGAAGTCTTTGACGAAGACATCCTATCCAAGCTCACCGGGGCCTGTGGCATTGGCCATGTCCGGTATTCCAATAGTGACGGTAATGCGGATATCAATATCCAGCCCATCGTTGCCCACTACCTCCAAGGGGATGTGGCCCTGGCCATGAACGGGTCTTTGACCAATACCGGCAAGCTCCGCAACTGGCTGGCCCAGAGCGGGTCTGTCTTTCAAACGACCACCGACGCCGAGTTGGTCTGTAACCTCCTGGCCCGGTATGGTCACGGGTCTTTAGATGTGTCCATCAGCCAGGCCATGGCAGACCTCCAAGGCTCCTATGCCCTGGTGGCCATGAACCAGGATACCATCTATGCCGCCCGCGACCCCTACGGCAACCGGCCCCTTTGCATTGGTAAGCTGCCGGAAGGCTACTGCGTGGCCTCTGAAACCTGTGCCCTAGACACCATTGGAGCCACCTTTATCCGGGATGTCCGTCCCGGTGAAACCCTGACCATCGACGCGGACGGCATCCACAGCCGTGAAATCGCTCATCCACCCCAACCGGCCCATTGCGCCTTTGAATACGTCTACTTTGCCCGGCCGGACTCGACCATTGATGGGATTAACGTTAACTTGTCCCGCCGGCGGATGGGGGCTATTCTGGCCCGGGAAATCAAGGATGACCTGGATGTAGATGTGGTCATCCCGGTGCCGGACTCCGGTACCAGTGCGGCCATCGGCTTTGCCGAAGAAAGCGGGATTGAGTTTACCCCGGGTATTCTGAAAAACCGCTATACCGGCCGGACCTTTATCGCCCCGACCCAGGAAATGCGGGAGCAATTGGTCAAGCTAAAGTTAAACCCCATCCGGGAAGAATTAGAAGGCCGGCGGATTGCTGTTGTCGACGACAGCATTGTGCGGGGCACGACCAGTAAACGGCTGGTGGCCTTGCTTAAGGAGCGGGGGGCCAAGGAAGTCCACTTCCTGGTCACCTGCCCGCCGGTGGTCAACCCCTGTTACTACGGCATTGACACCGCTGAGCGTGACCGGCTGATTGCCGCTAAAATGGACCTGGAAGGTATGCGCGAATATATCGGCGCCGACAGCCTCCACTTCCTCAGCTCAGAGGGGCTCTTAGAAGCCCTGGGTGGCGAGCCGCGATTCTGTGATGCGTGTATCGGTGGGGCCTACCACCTCGGTATCCCTGCAGAAGGAGAATAAACATGAAGAAAGCCATGACCTACCGCGATGCGGGTGTAGACATCAACAAAGGGAATGAAGCAGTTGATAAGATTAAACCCTTGGTCGCCCGGACCAAACGGCCTGAAGTCCTTGGCGGCTTAGGCGGCTTTGGGGGCCTTTTCCAGGTCCCCAAGGGCTATGAAAACCCGGTTCTGGTGAGCGGGACCGACGGCATTGGGACCAAGTTAAAAGTGGCCTTTATGTGTGGTAAGCACGATACCATCGGTATTGATGCGGTGGCCATGTGCGTGAATGATATTTTAGTGGCCGGGGCAGAACCCCTCTTTTTCCTAGACTATGTAGCCGTTGGCCAGTTGGACCCGGACCAGTTGGCCGAAGTGGTGGCCGGTATTGCTGAAGGTTGTGTCCAGGCCGGCTGTGCCTTAATTGGCGGTGAAACAGCTGAAATGCCTGGCTTTTACCAGGCCGGTGAATATGATGTCGCCGGTTTTTCCGTTGGGATTGTTGAAAAAGAGGCTCTCCTAGACGGGAGCGCCGTCAAAGAAGGAGACCTGATTCTGGGCCTGCCTTCTACAGGCCTCCACTCCAATGGTTATTCCCTGGCCCGGAAAATTGCCTTTGACCGGGCCGGCAAAACAGCCGAAGACTATATTGACGCTTTAGGGGAAACCCTGGGTGAGGCCCTCCTGCGGCCAACCCGGATTTATATCAAGGATGTCCTCCCCATCTTAAAGGGCCAGCCCGGCGTCATTCACGCCATGGCCCATATTACCGGGGGCGGCTTGGTCGAAAATGTGCCCCGGGTCCTGCCGGCAGGCCTATCTGCAGAAATTAAAGTGGACACCTGGCCCCGCTTGCCTATCTTTGACTGGCTGGCAGCAGAGGGCCAAGTGCCCGAAGACGATATGTGGCGGACCTTTAACATGGGCATTGGCCTGGCAGTGGTCGTAGCTGCTGAAGAAGCCGCCCAAGTCAAGGCTGACTTTGACAGCCGTGGGGTTCGTTACTATGAAATCGGCCGGGTGGTAGCCGGTGACCAAAGCGTGGTGCTCGTGTGAGCGGGCTCAACCTGGTGGTCCTGGCCTCCGGCCGGGGGTCTAATTTCAAGGCCATTCAAGACCATATCGACAGGGGGGACCTGGCTGCCAAGATCCAGCTGGTCTTATCCGACCATGCAGATGCCCCGGCCCTAGACCTGGCGCAGGCGGCGGGTATTCCCCAGGCGGCCCTGGCCGCAGCCGATTACCCGGACCGGGTTCGGTTTGACCTGGCCCTTTTAGAAAAAATCAAGGCCGTTCCCTGTGACTTAATTGTCTTGGCCGGCTATATGCGGGTCCTCAGCCAGGTCTTTATCAAAGAGGCTCCGGCGCCGATTATAAATATTCATCCGTCTCTTTTACCCGCCTTTCCCGGCCTCCACGCCCAAAGGCAGGCGGTCGATTATGGGGTAAAGGTCAGCGGCTGTACGGTCCACCTGGTCAATGATATCTTAGATGGCGGTGCCATTATTGCCCAACGGGTTGTCCCGGTCCTGCCGGGAGACGATGAAGACCGCCTGGCGGCCCGCATTTTAGCGGAAGAACACCGGCTCTACAGTGAGGTCATTGGTAAAATTGCCAACGGCCAGATAAAAATTAAGGATCAATCAGTAACTATACTGGATTAGAAAGGGGTTATTTCATGTCCTATGCACTTCTCTCCGTATCGGATAAGACCAACCTGGTGCCCTTTGCCAAGGGGCTCATCCGCAATGGTTTTTCCCTGCTCTCTACCGGTGGAACCTACCGGACCCTACTTGAAGCAGGCCTTGAGGTCAAGGCCGTAGAGGATGTCACTGGCTTTCCGGAAATGCTTGATGGGCGTGTCAAAACCCTTCATCCGGTCATCCATGCCGGGATTCTGGCTAAAGAAACGCCGGAGCATTTTGCGGAAATCACCCGCCAGCACATCCAGGCCATTGACATGGTGGTGGTCAACCTCTATCCCTTCCGAGAAACCATTGCCAATCCGGATGTTTCCCTAGAAGAGGCCATTGAAAATATTGATATTGGTGGCCCGACCATGCTCCGGGCAGCCGCCAAAAACCATGAGCGGGTTACCGTTGTCGTTGACCCCCGCCAGTATAAACCTATTTTAGAGGCCCTCCAGGCCCACGGCGAAGTGCCCCTGGATATGCGGCAAAAACTGGCCCTGGCGGCCTTCCAGCATACCGCTGTGTACGATAGCAGCATTTCTGCCTTCCTCAGCCAGACCTTTGGTGAAGGGGCATTTCCGGAAGAATTTGCCCTTGGCGGCCAACGGAAGATGACCCTCCGCTATGGGGAAAACCCCCATCAAGAGGCAGCCTTTTATGTGGCTGACCCTAAGCCGGGATCTATAGCCAATGCCAAGCAGCACCAGGGCAAGGCCCTCTCTTATAACAACATCGTTGACCTGGATGCCGCTTGGCAGCTGGTCAATGAATTTACCGATACCGCTGCCTGTGCCATCATTAAGCACACCAACCCCTGTGGCCTGGCCACAGGTGCCGGGGTTAAGGAGGCCTACACCCGGGCCCTGGCGGCTGATCCGGTTTCAGCCTACGGGGGGATTATTGCCTTTAACCAGGCAGTCGATGGTCCAACAGCGCAGCAGATTACAGAAACCTTTATGGAGGCCGTTATTGCTCCTTCCTTTACTGAAGAGGCCTTGGAAGCCTTCAAAGTGAAGGACAAGTTACGCTTACTGGAAACCGGCGTAGCCAAGGCCGACGCTGCCCAGTGGGTCGAACGGGTTGGCGGCGGCTTCCTGGTCCAATCCCGAGATGTCCAGCCTATCAATCCGGCGGACTTCAAATGCGTCACCAAGACAAAACCGACAGAGGCCCAGATGCAGGACCTGCTTTTTGCCTGGAAGGCCGTTAAACACGTCAAGAGCAATGCCATTGTTGTGGCCAAGGATGGTCAGACCCTAGGCGTTGGCGCCGGTCAAATGAACCGGGTCGGTTCTTGTAAGATTGCCTTTACTGAAGCCGGCAGCGAAGCCAAAGGCGCCGTCCTGGCCAGTGATGCCTTCTTCCCCTTTAGGGATAGCATCGATGAGGCGGCCAAGGCAGGTGTTGTGGCAGTTATCCAACCGGGTGGGTCCATCCGGGACGAAGAATCTATTGCAGCCTGTGATGAGGCCGGTATTGCCATGATCTTTACCGGTGTCCGTCATTTCAGACATTAATAGAGGAGGTAGACAATGAAGGTATTGGTCATTGGCTCCGGTGGCCGGGAGCATGCCCTGGTTTGGAAACTGGCCCAGAGTGACCGGGTAACAGATATCTATGTGGCCCCCGGCAATGCCGGTATGACGGCCCTGGCCACCTGCCTACCCATCCAGGTCGAGCAGGTTGATGACCTGGTCCGGGTTGCCCAGGAAAAAGAAATTGACCTGACGGTCGTTGGTCCGGAAAAGCCCCTTACCATGGGGATTGTGGATGCCTTTGAAGCCGCCGGCCTGGCCTGCTTTGGGCCCAGTCAGGCCGCTGCCCGCTTAGAGGGGAGCAAGGCTTTTTCCAAGGCATTGATGAAAAAGTACCAGATCCCTACAGCTAAGTTCGATGTCTTTACGGACCTGGCCGCCGCCCAGGCCTATGTCAAGGCCCTTAATGGCCCCTGTGTCGTTAAGGCCGACGGCCTGGCCGCCGGCAAGGGCGTTATCATCTGCCCGGATACGGCCACTGCCCTGGCTGCCCTGGAAGACATGCTGACCGACAAGGCCTTCGGCGAGGCCGGCCAACGGGTGCTAGTTGAAGAATTTTTAGAAGGCCAGGAGGTCAGTGTGCTGGCCTTTGCCGATGGCAAGCAGGTCATCCCCATGGTGTCCGCCCAAGACCATAAGCGGATTTTCGATGGCGATGAAGGCCCCAATACCGGCGGTATGGGGGCCTATTCACCGGCACCTATTTATACAGAAGCCCTGGCGGAAGAGGTTTTAAAGACCATTATCAAACCGACCATTGCGGCCATGGCTGCAGAAGGCTGTCCCTTTAAGGGGGTCCTTTACACCGGTCTGATGCTGACTAAGGATGGGCCCAAGGTCCTGGAATACAATGCCCGCTTTGGTGACCCGGAAACCCAGCCGGTCCTCATGCGGCTGGCCAGCGATATCACCGAACCCCTCCTGGCCTCAATTGAAGGCCGGCTGGACCAGGTCAGCCTCAGCTGGCACGATGAAGCAGCGGTATGCGTGGTCTTAGCGGCCAAGGACTACCCGGCCTCCCCCCGCAAGGGAGACGAAATCCGGGGGATTCCCGCGGCAGAGGCCCACGGGGCAGTGGTTTTCCACGCCGGCACCCGCTTAGATAACCAAGACCGCCTGTTAACAGCCGGCGGCCGGGTCCTCGGGGTCACCGCCCTGGGGCCGGATATCCGGTCCGCTATGGAAGAGGCCTATAAGGCGGTGGCCTATATTGACTTTGATGGGATGCAATACCGCCATGATATCGGCATGAAGGCATTAGAATTGGAGGACTAGGATGAGCCAACTCAAACGCTACTTTGTTGAACGCCGAGAAGGCTTTCGCGATGGGGCCCTGCACCTGTGTGAGACCCTCAAACGCGATCTGAATATGCCCCGGCTGCAAGCCCTTCGCCAGTTTGTCCGTTATGATTTAGAAACCCTGCCCGAGACCTACCAGGCAGAAGTGAAGGAAACCATCTTAAGCGAACCCTTTACAGACCTTGTTTATGAAGACCGGTTGCCGGCTGATACAGCAGGCGACTTTACCCTGGCGGTAGAAGCCCTGCCCGGTCAGTATGACCAACGGGCAGACTCTTGCGCCCAGTGCGTGGCCCTGGTTACCGGGGACCGACCTGAAGTAAAAACCGCCATGGTCTATATTTTTTACGGAGACCTCACTGAAGCCGACCGCGCGGCCATCAGGGACTACCTCATCAACCCGGTGGAAGCCCGGGAGGCAGCCCTGGCCAAACCGGACCGGCTTGAAGCCCATATTCCGGCTATCCAGCCGGTGGAGGAGGTCAGCGGCTTTAACGACCTGGCTGAGGCGGACCTGCCGGCCTTTATTGACCGCTGGGGCCTGGCCATGGACGCAGCAGACCTGGCCTTTATGCAGACCTATTTCAGAGAAGAAGGCCGCAACCCGACTGAAACCGAGCTTCGGGTCATCGATACCTATTGGTCAGACCACTGCCGGCATACGACCTTTAACACCCGGCTGACGGATATTGATATTCAACGCCCGGATGTCCAGGCCGCCTATACCAGCTACCGGGCCATGCGGAAGGACGTCTATGGCGACAAGGAAGCCGCCCGTCCCGTCACCCTGATGGATATGGGGACCCTGGCCAGCAAGTACCTGAAAAAGCACCAGCTGGTCCAGCACCTGGATGAAAGCGAAGAAATCAACGCCTGTTCGGTCAAGATGAATGTGGAAACCGACCAGGGCACCGAGCCCTGGCTGTATATGTTCAAGAATGAAACCCATAACCACCCGACGGAAATCGAACCTTTCGGTGGGGCAGCCACCTGTCTGGGGGGCGCCATCCGGGACCCCTTAAGTGGCCGGAGCTATGTCTACCAAAGCCTGCGCTTAACCGGGGCAGCCGATCCCCGCAAGCCCCTGGCCGACACCCTGCCGGGGAAACTCCCCCAAAGCCGGATTTGCCGGCTCGCGGCCGATGGTTTTTCCTCTTATGGCAATCAAATCGGCCTGGCGACAGGCCTGGTGGACGAGGTCTACCACCCGGGCTATGAAGCCAAGCGGATGGAGGTAGGGGCAGTCGTTGCGGCAGCCCCGGCTGACCAAGTGGTTCGGAAGGTACCGGAGCCGGGCAATATCGTCGTCCTTATCGGCGGCCGGACCGGCCGCGATGGGTGCGGCGGTGCGACCGGGTCTTCTAAGACCCATACCGAGGAATCCCTGGAAACTTCCGGTGCAGAGGTCCAAAAGGGGAACCCTGTTGAAGAACGCAAAATCCAGCGCCTCTTCCGCCAGCCGGAAGTGGCCCGGGCCATTTTGCGCTGCAATGACTTCGGCGCCGGTGGCGTTTCTGTGGCCATTGGCGAACTGGCCGATGGGGTCCATGTCAACCTAGACGCAGTCCCTAAAAAATACGAGGGCCTCAACGGCACCGAGCTGGCCATCTCTGAATCCCAGGAACGGATGGCCTGTGTCATTGACCGGGCTGATTGGCCCATGTTTGAAAAGGCCTGCCAGGCGGAAAACCTGGAGGCTACCATTGTCGCTGAAATTACAGCTGACCCCCGGCTCGTTTTAGAATGGCGGGGAGATAAGATTGTCGATCTGTCCAGGGCCTTTGTTGACTCAGCCGGTGCCCCGAAGGAAATGACCGTCCGGGTGGCCCCCTTAGCCGACCGGGCCCAGGCAGTCCAGCCCTTGGCGGACCAGATTCGTCAGGTGGCAGAGAACCTCAATACCTGTGGTAAAATTGGCCTCACTGAACAATTTGACGCCAGCATAGGAGCCGGAACGGTTCTCTTCCCCCTCGGGGGCAAGCACCAGCTGACCCCCATCCAGACGATGGCCGGGAAAATTCCGGTCCTCCAGGGGACCACTGATACCACCAGCCTCTTTGCCTATGGCTTTGACCCCTATGCCATGAGCGCCGACCCCTACCAGGGGGCCTATGAGGCCGTGGTAGAGGCGGTGACCAAGGTCATCGCCACCGGGACGACAAACCGGAACATTTACCTCTCCCTTCAGGAGTATTTCCACAGTCTGAGAAATGACCCCGACCGTTGGGGCCAGCCCTTCCAGGCCGTTCTCGGTGCCCTGATGGCCCAGTATGATATGAGCGTACCGGCCATCGGCGGTAAGGACTCCATGAGTGGGAGCTTTGAAGACTTGGATGTGCCGCCGACCCTGGTGGCCTTTGCCACGGCCATCAGTGACGCCAACCGGGTCATTAGCCCTGAGCTCAAGGCCCCGGGCCATGACCTGGCCATTTTCACCCTTCCCCGCAAAGAGGGGCGGATTGACCGGGAGGCCTTCCGGGATGCCTGGGCTGCTTATGAAGAGGCTGTGGCCGATGGCAGTATTGTAGCTGCCTGGGCCATCAGCCGGGGTGGCGCCGCTGAAGGGCTCTTTAAGATGGCCCTGGGCAATGGCCTTGGCCTAAGCTTAACGGCAGAAGGGCAAGGCCTGGCCGAGGCAGCCGCCGTTGGCAGCATCATCGTTGAACTGGCCAAGCCCTTCGACCGGGCCCAGGTCATCGGTCAAACCATCGCTGACTTTGCCATCCAACTGCCGGATGCCTCCCTGGCCCTGGCCGGCCTTTGCGCCGAGTGGCAGGAGACCCTCACAGCGGTCTACCCGATTCACGCCAAGCAGTCCGGGGAAGCGCCGGTTTTACAGGCAGCGAACCGGTCCCTGCTCAAGCGGAAGATTCCGGCCCTAACCAAGCCCCGGGCCATCGTGCCGGTCTTCCCGGGTACCAACTGTGAATATGATACCGCCCGGGCCCTGGCCCGGGCCGGGGCAGAGGTAGAGACGGTGGTTGTCGCCAACTTGACCCAGGCCCTCCTGGAAGATGCTGTCAAGCGGATGGAAGCCGCCATCCGCCAGGCCCAAATGCTGGTCTTCCCCGGCGGCTTCTCCTTTGGGGATGAGCCCGATGGCAGCGGCAAGTACATCGCTGCCTTCTTCCGGGAAGCCCGGCTGACTGAAGCCCTGGACCGGTTCTTAAATGACCAGGATGGCCTCTTATTGGGCATTTGCAACGGCTTCCAGGCCCTGGTCAAGTTAGGCCTCCTGCCCCATGGTAAGATTACCCCGGCAGCAGATAACGACTGCACCCTGACCTTTAACGCCATTGGCCGCCACCAGAGCCGGTATGTCCATACCCGGATTGTTTCCAACCAATCCCCCTGGCTCCAGGGGGTAGAACCGGGCGATGTCCATGCCATTCCTATTTCTCATGGGGAAGGTCGCTTCATGGCCAGCCCGGACCGGCTAGAGGCCCTGGTCCAAAATGGCCAGGTGGTCAGCCAGTACTGTGATGCCCAGGGCCTGCCCCAGATGGATATTGCCTACAACCCCAACGGGGGCAATTACGCCATTGAAGGGCTCATGTCCGCCGATGGACGGATCCTGGGTAAGATGGGGCACAGCGAACGGATTGGCGCCCATATTGCCAAAAATATTCCCGGCGAAAAAGATCAGCGCATCTTTGAAAGCGGCGTCCGGTACTTTACAGAATAAGCCTACAAGGCTGTGAAGAAAGGTCGGTTTTCTGGCCTTTCTTTTTTGCTATATGCCTATCTGATGGACTTTTTTCTTAAAAATGAACCTAGGCAGTTGACAAGTTTGCGACAAATAGATACCATCTATTTGCCACGGAAAGAAATCCATATCAGGTAGACTGAGAGGGACCATATATGAAAGAGAATTTATCAAACAAACGGTATATTGTTGATGAGCGTATCTTACCGGAAGCCATTTTAAAAACGGCTCAGACCAAAGAATTGCTGGCCAAATACCCGGTCTTAACCATTAATGAAGCGGTTAAACAGGTAGGCATTAGCCGTAGCGCCTTTTACAAGTATCGTGACGGCATCTTCCCTTTTTATGAAGCCATTAAAGAACGCATCATCACCCTGCAGATTAATTTAGAAAACCATACCGGCGTGCTATCCGCTTGCTTAAATGTCCTGGCCCAAAGCGGGGCCAGCGTACTAACTATTAACCAAGGAATTCCGACTCAGGGGATTGCTCGGGTGACCATCAGTTTTGAGTCTGAAGACGGGGCGATTCACCTGGAAGACCTGCTGGAGGCCCTGTATGCAGTAGACCGGGTCTTAAGCGTTGAGCTGGTCGGACAAAATAATTTATAGTGAGGACGGGTTATATGAAAACGATTCAAGTGGCCCTTTTGGGTTTTGGGACAGTTGGCAGTGGCACCTTTGAGGTGATCATGAATCGCCAAAGGGAGCAGTTTGCTCATAAGGTAGGGGCAGACCTGGTGGTCAAAACCGTCCTGGTCCGCCATCCGGCCAAGTACCGGGAGCAGATTCCGGACCAGGTCCAACTGACTGATGATATTGATCAGATTTTAGCTGATGAGGACATTGATATCGTTGTGGAACTCATTGGTGGCCTTGAACCGGCCAAAACATATATTTTAAAGGCCCTGGCTGCGGGTAAGAGTGTCGTCAGCGCCAATAAAGACCTCATTGCTGTGGCCGGCCGGGAAATTTACGCTGCGGCTGCCAAAGCCGGTAAGGACTTTATGTTTGAAGCGGCAGCCATGGGGGCCATTCCCATTGTCCACCCCTTAATGGAAGGCCTTTCCGCCAACCATATTGAAGAAATCGTTGGGATTATGAATGGGACGACCAACTATATCCTGTCTAAAATGGCGGAAGAAGGTTGGAGTTATGACCAGGCCCTGGCGGAAGCAACCCGCTTGGGCTATGCTGAAGCCGATCCGACGGCTGACGTCGAAGGCTTGGATGCCGGCCGTAAGGTGGCCATCCTGGCCAACTTAGCCTTTCATTGCCCGGCCGTCTTTGATGATGTCTACATCGAAGGGATTACCAAGGTGACCGCTGTAGATATCGCTTATGCAGCCCGCTTTGGCTATGTCATCAAGCTCTTAGGCATTGCCAATAAGCAGGCCGAGGGCGTTGCTCTCCGGGTCTACCCGGCCCTTATTGATAAACGTCACCCCTTAGCCAGCGTTAATGACAGCTTTAATGCCGCCTTTGTCCGCGGTGATGCTGTAGATGAAGCCATGTTTTATGGTCGGGGCGCCGGCAAGTTGCCGACGGCCAGCGCTGTCGTCGGGGATATCATCGATATTTCCAGAAATATCGTCTGTGGCTGTGAAGGGCGGTTAGGGGACAGTACCTATGAATCCTGCTGCTTCCTCCCCATTGATGAAGTGGAAAACCCCTTCTTTGTCCGCCTGACGGTCAAGGACAGCAGTGGGGTCCTGGCCCAAATCGGGCAAGCCTTCGGTGATGCCAATGTGAGCATTGCCCAGGTGGTCCAGGAAACCCTGTCCGCCCACGACCTGGCTGACCTGGTCATCATTACCCACAGCGTCAAGGAACGGAACTTCCGCCAGGCCCTGGACGCCATCTGCAATACAGAGGTAGTGGAAAAGGTGGAAAGTGTCATCCGGGTCTATGGTGATATCCGATGAGCGGGTCATTTCACCTGCGGATTCCCGGTACCAGCGCCAACCTAGGCCCCGGCTTTGATGCGGCCGGCCTGGCCCTGGGCCTTTACAATGAATTAAAGGTAACCCCGACCCGGTCCGCTGAAATCCTTGTAGAGGTGTCCGGGGAAGGCGTCGGCCAGGTAGACCCCCATAACAATCTTATCATTGATGCCTACCGCCGGACCTTTGCCCGGCTCCATAAGGCCGTGCCCGGGGCCCGGCTGGAATGCCTCAACCGCATTCCTTTTGCCCGTGGCATTGGGTCCAGTTCGGCCGCTATTGTGGCCGGGATTGCTGCAGCCCATATGGTCAGCGGCCAGCCCCTGTCAACCCGGGAGGCCATCAGCCTAGCGACAGCAATGGATGGTCATCCGGATAACGTCCTGCCGGCGATTTTAGGAGGGATTTGCCTGGGCTGCCAAGACAGCCAGTCCCGGGTCTACTGGCATAAGATCACCCCACCCGAAGGCCTGACGGCGACCGTCCTCATTCCCGACTATGCCCTGGCCACCGCCAAGGCCCGGCAGGTCATGCCTGACAGCTACTCCCGGGCAGACGCCGTCTATAGCCTGAGCCACTACGGCCTGGCGGTAGCCGCCTTTATGAGCGGTAAGTTAGACCTGCTCAAGGAAGCGCTGAAAGACCGGATGCACGAGCCCTACCGGCTCCCCCTGATGCCCGGCATGGCTGAATTGCGGCAAATGGTCCTGGAAGCCGGCGCCTTAGCGGCCCCGGTCAGCGGTGCCGGCAGCACGGTCCTGGTCTTATCCGACCAGCCCATTGATACGGCGCCCCTCATTGAATGGGCAGCCAGTCAAGATATTTCCCTGCGCGCCTTAGCCCTACCGATTGTGGGCCGAGGAGTGCACTTGATAGATGACAAGGAAACGGAGATGGTATTATGGCCCTAATTGTTCAAAAATATGGCGGGACCTCAGTGAAGGACACAGACCGAATTAAATCTGTAGCCGAGCATGTGGCCCAAACCGCCGAAGCTGGCAATGACCTCATTGTCGTGGTGTCAGCACCAGCCGGATTTACAGATGACTTGACCAGTCGGGCTGCCCGCATTTCTGCAGACCCTTCTCCGCGTGAAATGGATATGCTCCTCTCCACCGGGGAGCAAATTTCCATTGCCCTCCTGGCTATGGCTCTCCAGGAACTGGGACATGACGCCATATCCTTAACCGGCGGCCAGATGCGGATCTTTACCGACCGGTCCCACACCAAGGCCCGGATTCAGTACATTGACCTGGACCGGGTCAAAGATGAACTGGGTGCCGGCCGGATCATCATTGTGGCCGGTTTCCAGGGGCGCACCCAGGAGCATGAAATCACCACCCTGGGCCGGGGCGGGTCAGATACGACCGCTGTGGCTATTGCAGCGGCCCTTTCAGCTGACCTATGCGAAATTTACACCGATGTCGACGGCATCTATACAGCAGACCCCCGGGTGGTCAAAAACCCGTCTAAACTCAGCAAAATATCCTACGATGAGATGCTTGAACTGGCCAGCCTCGGCGCGAAAGTCCTACACCCGCGTTCTGTCGAAATGGCGAAGACCCATGACGTTCCCTTGGCTGTGCGTTCCAGTTATGAAACAGAAAAAGGAGGGACTCTGGTTGTGAAGAAAGAGGCCTTAGAAAAAGAATATCCCGTCACCGGGATTGCCTGTGACCAAAATACAGCAGAAATTATCATTTATGGCGTGGATGATCGCCCGGGTATCGCTGCGGACATCTTTACCGCCTTGGCTGATGAAAATGTCAATGTAGATCTCATCATCCAGAGTGGCGTGCAAAATGCCAAAAATGACATTGCCTTTACCGTCCCCAAAAATGAGCTGAAAAAGACCCGGCGGATCATTAACAGCCTTAAAGACCAAATCATGTACGAGTCCGTCTCCTTTGACGACAACGTGATGAAAATCTCCGCCGTTGGGTCCGGGATGGTAACCGGCCGCGGGATTGCCGCCAGCATGTTCCGGGTCTTTTACGAAAACGGCGTCAACATTGACATGATCGGCACCTCGGAAATAAAAATTTCCTGCATCATCCGCGATGAAGAAGGCCTAAAAGAAAAACTGATGCAAGCCCTCCATGATGAATTTGGCTTGGATAGCATCGGTGAAAATGACGCCTGCTTTGAGGAATAAGGAAAGGGTCCCGACAAGGGACCTTTTTTTGTAAATAAAGGTGAAAATTCAGTCGAATTTTAAGACGGACGCTTCAAATAATGCTATACTGTCAACAAGGATTGTTGTGCAGGAAGGTGAAAAAAATGTGGAAAGACTGGATGAAAGAAAATAAGCAGCTGCTGATTATTTGCGCTGTTGTCACCATGCTGGTCACAGCCGGTGTTTTTGTCATACTGAATCCGGGCGGTACCCGCGATATTCCCGAGGCCAAAAGCCAGGCTGCGGATATGCCCCGCTTTGAAACGGTCCGGGGCAAGGCCGGGAGCGTTTTACGGCTGAAGGCCGTCCCCTTTAACTCTGACCAGGCCTTTATCAATCCGGACTACTCTAATTTTGGTTTATTGGACAGCAAGCACTTATATATTTATGATGACGCCAACCTGTTCATTTATAAAAAACAGGGGCAGGAGAAGGAGCCGGCCTGGCGCCTGGCGGAAGACTTCTTAACCAAGGGGTCCTGGCAGTGCCCGAGTACTATTACCAATGTCAGCGGCAAGGCCCCCTTTCTTTTAATCGAAACTTTCGATGAGGCCAATGCAAAATTTCTCATTAAAAAGGACCTTTCCAATGTCCCCGTGGCCTCCCACCGGGTCCTTGAAAAGGCCGTTCTCATGGACCACACCCGCAAGGGCCTGTCCTTTGCCTCGAACACAGCCGTAAGGCGGTTTAGCCTTGATGAAGGGGGCCTCGTTAGCGAGCTGGAACCCCTCCAGCTGGAAGGCATCCAAACCGACCAGACCAATGGTCCGGTCTTTGTCCGCGATATCGTGACCGGCTACTATGATGAGAAGAAGGGTATCCACCTGGTGGCCAAGGCCGATAAAAAAATCTGGGTCTTTAGTTATAAGCCTGATGGCAGCCTGACCCAGCAGACCTCCATGTCCCTGGAAAAATTCGGTGAGCCCAAGAGCATCACCCCTGTCGAAGGGGGCGTTGTCCTGGCGGCCAGCAGTGGCCTGACCATTATCCGGGATGACGGGGCTGTGGACGTCTTTGACGCGAAGAAATTAATCGAACGGGATAGTGCCCGGATGCCGGCCTATGTTGTCGGCTTTGATATGGATAAGTCCGTCCCCTATATTTGCATGGCGGCAAAAATTTCCAACCGGAGCCCGACCCAATTTTACATTGCCCAAGTGGATTTGACCCTATAAAAGCCTATAGCAAGACGCCAATCAAGCCGATTTAAAGAAAAAGTTTAATGAAACTAAACTTTTTCTTTAAATCGGCTTGACATTCTAAAAATAAGC
>NZ_JBJUVG010000014.1:0-35272 GCF_046097595.1 Peptococcus simiae | reverse complement strand
GAATGCTTAGTCTAATCAGCTAGGGCTTTTACAAGCCCCCGACTTTAGTCGTGGGGTAGCTGACCCGCTCGATATATTCTTCAGCAAAGGTGCCTTCGATATTTGTGTCTATAGCCTCGTCAAACTCGTCAACAAGGGCCTTAAAAACATCCCGCTCAAGCCGAGCGTAACCGCCAACACGCAGGGTTAAAGTCACTTGTTTGCTGTCCATATTTCCCCCTCCCAGCCCTTAAAAGGGCAGGTCGTCCGGATCATAATCGACCTCTGTTCCGGCGGCATCTTGGTCACTTCCAGCCCCCCGGTTTTCTTTTGACCGGCTGTCTAAGAACTTGATGTTTTGTGCCAGAACCTCCACTTTAAGCCGCTTGATGCCCTGCTTATCCTCGTAGCTATCTAGGTGCAGTTCACCTTCGACAGCGACCATGCTGCCCTTTCTCATGTACTGGGCAAGGTTTTCAGCCAGTTTTTTCCAAGCCACGATAGGAATAAAATCCACATCCGGTTGACCTTGAGCTGCAAACCGGCGGTCTACAGCAAGCGGCACATTGACAACAGCGTGTCCGCTTTGGGTGTAACGCAGGTCCGGGTCCTTGGTGAGGCGTCCGATTAAGATAATTTTATTCATGGTATTGCTCCTTTCGCTATAGCTCTTGTTTTTTACGACACTGCTCTGAAGTACTCTGAAACACTCTGAATACGACAAAACGCTTAACCAAGCCTTTCTCGGCTCATCTTATGCGATTTACTCCGAAACGACTCTGAACCACTCTGTCTACTCTTCCAGAATGTCGTAATCCTCAGGGGTGTGGTCTTCAAAATAGACGTTTGACAAGGTTTTTCCAGTCCGCTCACTTAGCCCTCGCTTAGGCTTAGGGACACAGGCCTCGTAATTTTCGTCTAGGTAGTCGATAAAGCCTGAATTGAAAAAGGTGCTGCCGTTCTGATAGCACTTCTCGAAGGGTGCCTCGGCAACCTCACGAGTGTAGCGGTTAATAGCCCTCACAAGCTGGTCATAGCCGTATTTGAGCAGAGCCTGTTTTTTGGTGTCGCTAACACGCCCCTTTCCCCGCTTGAGCGGATAAAGTTGCCACAGGCGTTCAAAGTTTTCTTGGGCCTCCTGCTTTCTAGCAGCAACCTCTGTTTCATGCTCATGCTCCTCGCCTTTCTCAACGGACTTGTTTTTAGACGCACCTATCCCGTCTACTTGCTCTGGGTCTGGGTGGTTTAAGGCTGAGGGACTGGAAGACAAAGCAGTGGGCTGGTCAGAATGATTGTCATTCACGTCCGGTTCACAGTGTGCATCTTGCACACGTGAACAAAGGGTTTGTTGTACTTGTGTGGTACTAGTGTGGTACTTGTGTGGTAATGGTTGGTGCAAATTGCCCCAATGGGATTGGTGCAAGCTGCCCTCCTCCATTGGTGCAGATTGCCCTAATGCACTGGTGCATTGTTCGTCAGGGTGTGCAAAGTCCTCTTCCATTGGTGCAGATTGCCCCAATGCACTGGTGTATTCTGCATCATAGTAGGCAAAGTCATCTTCCATTTTTGTAAATTGCCCTGATGGGTTGGAGGCCTCTTCCTCTTCTGCTTTTTTTAAGGCCTCGGCATCTTTGATGGCACACTGTCTCTCATATTCATCATACAGGGCGTCTAGTTTTTCCTCATTGACGGTGTACCAATTGGTCCTGTCCCTTGGATCCTTGTTGTAATTTCCTACAATGAGCAGACCCATTTTTCTTAACTTAGCAAAGGTCCGTTTGACCGTATCTACGCTGTAGCACGCAAAACAATGTTCATGCCAAGCCTGAATAGAGTTGTATGTCCAATATTTACCGTCTCGGTAATTTCTGCCTCTCTTGCGGTTTTCATTGACCCAATACTGTACTTTTTGTACAAATGCAGCTTCTCTAGGGCCGATTATTTTGGCAAGGGTGTAATTAATAATAAGTGGCGGCTCATCAAATAAAAACCGGGCCATGACGATTCACTTCCTTTCTGCATATATATTTATGCTAATCTTTCTGATAGCTTGTCTACTTTATCTTTATTGAGTTCGTACCATGTTTCGACCGGACGGCCGGGAACGTAATGTTTGTGTTTAATTAATAAACCCTTTTTTACGAGCTTCTCAATTTCTTTTTTCACCTTGATGAAATCAAAGTCGAGAGAATCGGTGTTTTTCTGGTGCCATTTTCGTAGGGATTTGCAAATGGACAGCTGGCCGGGAAAACTCTGATCTTCCGTGTCCCACTTGAATTGAGTTAAGACAATTGCCTCTCCTACTCCTATATTGCCAGCCCTTACTTGATGAAAAAAGAAGGCGGTTTCGTCAAAGAAAATATTATCCACGATACTTATCCTTTCTGTATGTCCTACCGAAAATTCTTCCCGGTGACTTCGCTAATAATCCGCTTGAGATAGCTATTCTCATCTCGGCTGACAGATCTCACGCTATCATTTTCATAAGCGAAGATAATCATCCGCCCGGCAAGGGTCCCTAAAAGCAGGGTACTGCCAATTAAATTAATATCGGCCTTCTTAGCCGGCTCAGCAGCAACTAGGGCAACGAACTTGTCTTTCACGTCACCGTGTTGGAGCCGAATCATCTTACATTTGCCCTCCGGTGAACCGGTTAGGTAGTCAGCGGCTTCTTCTAAACTGCTATACCGCCACGAGCCGTATTCACCGAACTCGTCAATTCTAAAGCCGTAAAGATAATCTCTGTATCCCATAGAGTCCTCACTTTCTTGCTTGAAAGCGGCGTTTTCTAAACAACGTCCGCTTAGCTTCTTCAAACCCAAATACGCCTACAGCAGCCAGAATAAGCCACATGGTCATCCGCCCTAGCCCACCTAAGAGGGTCAGGGTGCCACTATCCACCCGGAGGGCAGAATAGATAAACATAAGGGCTGAAACGTAAAATAAGGCACGCAGGGCAAGCATTTGAGGACTTGCTACCATATTGCTTTTAGCTAGGTTACTCTTTTCAGGAACGGTTTTATCTGCTAAACTATCCCCGGGTATTCGAGGTAATATCCTTTGTTTTGCTCCACGTTGGCGGCTACCGGCGTGGGGCTTTTTTATTTGATTGGTCATCTTCCGGCCCTCCTCTTGGTTGTTAGAGGCCGTCTCCGCTTTTTCATAATTTCACGCCGCTTAGCAGCAAGAGAATCTAAGTAGATAATGTCGTTTCTCTTAACAGCCATGGCCTTATTTTCAAAGCACCTCCAAATGAGAAGCCTGCCATAGATAGGGAGTCCGGCAAACCAGCTGCCAATTTCGTTATAGGCTCTGCCCTTTGCTTTCCCGACTGCATCAAACCAGCCAATGTAAAGACCAGCTAGTTCGTTATTTTTGAGCTGCATGGTTTTGATATTCCCGTACTTAGAATCCATCAGGAAGGGGACAATCTCGTGGGTCTCCTCAAACTCCATAGCTTGAGTAGTTCCATCTTCATAGACCGTATAGGCAATATATTCCTGCGCTTGTTTATCTGCTGACAATAGAAACACTCCTTAATTATTTTTCTTTCCGGTCTAGCCACATTCGCAAGTCACTTGACCGGACCATTACTTGACCATTAGGCCCCCCATTCTTTATGATAGGCAGACCCTCTTTAACCCAGCGGTCAAAGGTGGATTTAGAGCAACCAACATATTTCTCAATATCCCTCCGCTGAATATACTCAGGCCAGCCCCTATAGGCTAACTGATCAAGTTTAGCTTCAATGTATTCATCAATCAGTGGCTTCATTTCCTCAAACAAGGATTCCTTCAGTAGGTCTGCAAAAGAATTGCCAGCCACTCCCGGGGATTCGCTATTTCCCCTGTTTTTAAAAGCCTGCATGGCTCCTCCTTTCCTGTTTGGACTACTCGCTCTATGCTACCGTGTTGGACATAAAGCGAATGCCATCTAAAAAGGCTCTTAACTGTTCTTTTTCTGACCACTCCCCATAGCTAAAGGCAGGGGGTTCTTAAAGGTTCGGCATTTGCCGCAGCTTGTCCTAGGCGGCTTCCTTGAGTGGTCACCTAGGCCTGGCATTTTTGTTAAGAACTTTACGAGCCTATTGCGGCTGCAAGATACTTCCCCGGCAACGCCTCGAAAGACGCACCGTGTATTTGCGACTCGCACAGCGTGGTCATTCTGTAAGATGACCTACTTTTTTCTTTTTGCCGTGAATAAAAGGCCCTGCAAGAAAGAGATAAGGTAATCTTGTTCTTTCCTCGAAGCTATATTAAGAAATTCATCCACTAGCTCATGTATTTGGGCTTTTTTTGTTTTCTGCATAAAATAGCTCCTTTTGTATCTTGTCAGGTTTCATCTTTGGCAAAAAAAATGGGCATTGGATCTTTTATATTTAATACATTAATCATTGTATTGATTTCATTTGATAAAAAGACCCCTTTTTTCATTTTTGTATAAAATGTTTTTGGGGCTATTTCAAGGATTTCAGCCATTTCCTGTTGAGTCTTTCCATTTTCTACAATAATACCTTTTAATTTGTTAGTATTAATCATGCCATCACCCCCTACTCGTATCCTAAAAGGTTACATCAAGTATATCATTCATTACGAACTTGTCAAGACTTCTTAATCTTGATAAGTTACATTTTTGTGATATAATGAAACAAAAAAAGGAGATTACCAAAATGTCTATTGGCGATAGGATTCGTAAACAACGATTAAAAAAAGATCTATCACAAGAAGATTTAGCTAAAATGATTGGAACAACACGACAAAATATCTATAAGTACGAAACCGGCATAGTCTCAAATATTCCCTCAGACAAAATAGAGGCAATTGCTCGATCCCTTCAGGTCTCCCCTGCCTACCTTATGGGCTGGCAAGAAAGTGATAACATAGTTAGCGAAGATATAGACCTCTCCTTATATGACAATATTTTGCCAATCAAGACAAAAAAAATCCCCCTATTAGGGGAAATCGCTTGTGGTGTCCCTATCTATGCTGATGAAGACCGAGAGTGTTATGTCGAGGTTGGCACGGATATACGAGCGGACTTCGCCTTAAAGGCTAAAGGGGATTCTATGATCGGTGCTTATATCCGAGACGGGGATATTGTTTTTATTCGGAAGCAGCCGACGGTCGAGGAGGGCGAGATTGCGGCTGTCATTATAGATGACGAAGCCACGTTAAAAAGGGTTTATTTCCACAAGGAGATTGGCGCTGTCGAGCTTCGGGCTGACAACATTGCATATAAATCCTTAATTTACTCAGGCCCGGAGCTTGAACAATTACATATCTTAGGCAAGGCGATTGCCTTTCAAAGTGACGTTAAATGAAGAATCTTCTCATATTATTGCTTTTTCTGGATTAAGTAACCCCTTGCTCCAGAAAATCGCTTTTTTTGGACTAAAACACTTTTTGCTCCAAGATTTCTTATTTTTCCGGAACAAGTACCAAGGAGTATAAAAAATGAATATTGCCATATATTAAAAACAACTCCACCACCACACTTGCCGGAAAAGCTACCCATAGATTTAACGCCCATAATTTCCAATATCAAAGGCAGGTGACTGAATGAAAGTCAAGAAAACGGCTAAAGAACTTATTCAGCATATGAAAAATAAGCAAATAACTTTTAGTACCATCTCTGAAGAAGATGCTGAACATTTTCTATCTGAGCATAGCTATTACCTAAAATTTGCTTCATACAGGAAAAATTACGAAAAGCGTTCTAGGGGTGATCTTAAAGGAACCTACGTCAACCTGGATTTCAGCTATTTAAAAGATCTCTCAACTATTGATATGCACCTTAAATACCAAGTTATACATATGTGTTTAGATATTGAGCACGGACTTCGTACGTTCCTTATACATGATGTAGAATCAAATGATGATGAGAATGGATATGACATCTGCTCCTCGTTTTTAAATGCCCATCCCCAAGTCCAGGATAATATTAAAAGATATAGAAACACAAGCTATTGTGCCCGTTTAATCGATAAATATCAAGCGGGTTACCCCATATGGGTACTTTGCGAAATTATCTCATTCGGTGAACTCGTTAATCTATATAAGTTTTATCACCAGAAATATCCCGACAGAAAGCTGCCTCATCCCGATATATTATACTCGGTCCGAAACATCAGAAATGCAGCAGCGCATAACAACTGCTTGTTAAATGACCTCCACCACGATGTTTCAACAAGCCAATTTAAACCAAATGTTCGATTAACCAAGCTGATACGCAGTGAAATGAATCTAGGCAAAGACGGCATAAATAAAAAAATGAGCAATCAAATGATTCATGATTTTATTGCATTATTAGTTGCTTACAATACTTTTGTTGGCAGTGAGTTGATTAAATCAGAGAGGCTAAAAGCCTTAGACTGTTTATTTGTGAACCGAATGTTGAGAAATAAAAGTTTTTATGAAAATAACGAATTAATCAAATCCGCATATCAATTTTGTTACTCCATTTTAGATTTTTTCATAAAAAAGCTTGATTAATTTCAAAAAACAAGGTATAGTTACGTCATAAGTAAAACCATCTTGGTTTTGTAGGGGGCGTATCCTATACGCCCCCGATTTTTTATGCCCTCATCTGCAAAGCATAAAAGCAGATAAAAGCACACACTTCTTTACAACGTGTTTAACTTGCTGGTAACTTTCATGACACTTCATAACATCATATTATTGAAGCATATAGAAACCGTACAAAGACGCACAAGAACGCCAAAAAACGCAAAATAGTTCACAACGACTTTAACTTACTGGTAACTTTCACACGAAACTACTTGTCAGAGGAAAAAGGAGAAAAAATGAAAAAGAAGATAATTGTGGCTGTTGCTACTGGCGCCCTATTCTTTTCAGCCCTCCCTGCTCACGCTGCGAGCGTTGTCGTTAAAGACAGGCCCCTTATCCTATCCCAGCCGGCTTTTATTGAAAATGGACGCACATTTGTGCCAATGAGGGCGATTTTTGAAGCCTTGGGTGCAACTGTTAACTGGAACGGAACCACTCGGACAGTTACCGGCATCTTGAACGGCAAGGTTGTCACCCTAAACAACCCGAAAATTATAAACGGGCGCACCATGGTACCACTAAGGTATATTTCAGAGACCCTAGGTAGCCGTGTAGATTGGCAACAAGCGACCCAAACAGCCTACGTAGATAGCCAAGTACCACAGACCTATTCTCGTGTCGTATACGGCCCACATTCTCTTCAGGACCCCGGTCAGTGGACCTTAACTCTACTGGGGCAATCAAATAATACAGCCCTCTTGGTAACTAAACACGCTCCCTTTGACCAACCCTTCCCACGAACAAGCTATTCTGCCACTTTACTTACTTGGGATGGCCAGTATTGGCGAGGAAGTTATGCTAGCCGCTGTTGGATTGGGTACGAATTTGGCGGTAATTTAAAAGGGTGGGGTAATGAAACAACTTTTAGACTCTTAATGTCTCAGTACCCAGAACTTGCTGGTAAACGAATTTCTTTTACAGCCCGTTCAAACTCTGGACCAGCTAGGGACCGCTTGGTCACTATAACAGACTCCGCTTTGATCATCAAAGATGATATGAGTATGAAACCTAATGCTGGATCCGGTTTAGAATTACCTAGAGAAAGAGATAATCAGCCGAATCCAGCAATAGGCATAACCGTCCCACGGGTCTAAGTGCTAGGAGGCATATCGAATGGCTAAACCCATACCTTACACAACCACGAAGGGTGAAAAGAGATACAAAATCAGTATTTACGGTGGATTGGATGCTAAAGGTAGGCAGGTGACGCTCAAAAAGCAAGGTTTTAAGACAACTCGTGAGGCAAACCTATGGGCTGCTAGAACACTTAGCAATATCGAAGAAAACGGTCTGCCTGATCAAGTATCCGAAAACCGCACTGTAGAAGAAGCCTTTGATATTTGGTTCAGTCAATACAAGATGACTGTCCAAGAGGTTAGTTACGCAAGGGTCGAAAAGCTATACAGAAACCATATCTTACCCCTAGTAGGGCATAGAAAGATAAGTGACCTAAAAAAAGAAGATGTACAAGAACTCATTTTCTACCTCTTTTCAGTACAGCCCAAAACCTACAGGAAAAACTATAACTACTTCACAAAAATGTTAAAGGAGAGTGGCTATCCTATAAGTGAAAACCACTTCTTCCCCGTATCTGTCAAGTCTAAGGGGCAGAAAAAAATCTTCACTCGAGATGAATTAAATACAGTCTTGGAAGCACTAAAGGACAATCCCAATGAAAGAGCCTATCCCTTCCTCCGCCTGATTGCCTACACCGGCCTGAGAAAGGCAGAAGCGGCTGCCTTAGAAAAGAAAAACGTAAATATTAAGGATGGGTATATCGTTATTGATCAGGCCTTTTCTAGGGATGCTAATAATAAAATAATCATGGGCGCAGGTAAAAACGAATCTTCAAAAAGAACCATTCCAATAGACAAGGGTACTCTAGATGCCATCCTAGCCCTAAATTATGACAGCCCCCTTGTTTTCGGAGAGTTCGACTTTACCAATGGACCTAGAAAGTGGTTGCGAGAGGCTTGCGCTAAAACGGGAATCGAACCCATAAGCATCCATGGACTTAGACACACTCACTGTAGCCTCCTTTTTGAAGCCGGCGCCAGCGTAAAAGAAGTACAAACTCGCCTCGGACACTCTACGCCACAAATGACCTTGAACGTCTATACGCATATCACGCAGCAGACAGCCAAGAAAACAGCCTTAAAATTCGTGAACTACATGGATGGAAATTGAGGCTAAAGTGGACTATAGTCTGGAAAAGTTACTTGGGTTACGCAAACGTATTATAATTAATGTGACTTAATCTAAATTAGATTATTAGAATAGTTTATCTACCGACTCATCTACCGACTTCTAATCGATATGTGTCAACCAAGCCATTTATAGGACATATTATCGTTTCCTGTCACCTCGATTCATACAAAAGCAGGACCGGTCTTTTACCGGCCCTGCTTTTTTGATGACGGCTTTGTCAGAAGAAGTCGAAGGACGAGCAGGGCCTTACGTGTTTAAATGGTCTGATCCACAATAAAAATACGCCTAGTTCCAGCAAGACAAGCAGCTGGCTAGGCGTATTTTGTTATCCTTTGAAAATACCTTCATACAAAACCGCAGCGTCCTTCAGGGCCGGATAGTAGTTACCGGCCGTTCCTTTACCATCCATGGTGACTACAATGGCCCGTTCATTACTTTCCCGGTCCCGGCCCAGGCTCGCCAGGCAGAGGCCGGCTTCACCGGTGTAACCGGTCTTCCCACCCAGGATTTCAAAGCTGGGATCAGCCATGACCCGATCAAAGTTATCCAGATAACGCGCCAGAGAATGGTCTAAGCGCAGGCCCTTGGCCGAAGGCCGCGGGGCCTCTGTTGTATAGTGCATACTTTGAATAACCTGGGCAAAGGTATCGTTTTTAAGGCCGGCCCGCATTAACTTGGCCATATCTGCGACGGTGCTCACATGCTTGGGGTCATGGGCCCCGGTCACATTGACAAAGTAGGTTCCGCGCATTCCCAGGGCGGCGGCCTCCTCATTCATCCGCTCAACGAAGGCCTCCTCAGACCCTGAGGTCACAATCGCCAAGGCCCGGGCAGCATCTGCACCGGAAGGCAGGATGGTGGCGTACATGAGGTCTTCTACGGTAACCTTATCGCCAACTTGAAAGCCGGCCGTGGCTAAGTCTTTTTCAGCTAGGCCGGTAAAGACGTCGCTGGTTAGTTCAACTTCCTGGGAGAGGTCTTTCTGGTCGAGCAGGGCCACATAGAGGGTCATCAGCTTGGTTAAGCTGGCCGGGTATTTTTGGTCTTCCGCCGCCTTGGCGAACAGGACCTCCCCGTTTTTTGCATTGATGGCAATGGCGGCGTGGCTGGAAATATCTTTGGCCTGGATATGACCGCTGGTATCGGTCGCCGTCAAGGCCTTATCCTGCACCGGCTCCTGCTGGCCGGAAGTACCGCACCTAACCAGGGCAAAAAGGATAAGGAGCAACAAGAGGCCCAGGAGAATCTTTGCCCTTAATCGCAGGCGGTAGCGGCGTCTTCTCCGCCGTGGCGGCCGGTTTCGCGAAGAGCCGGCGCCTTCTCGTCGTCTGACCGGTTGATCTGCCGGGCGCCTTCTTTCAGGAGGGCGCCTAGACTGGTATGACATGACTCGCCCACCTTTCTAAAAGATAGGGGGCAACAGGAAGGCTGGTCACTTGCCAGCTTTCCCATCGCACCCCCTCCCTTCATTTATCGGATGAGCCCGGCCCTTACCGCCGCTCTTTAACTTCCTCAACAATGTCATTAATTAGGCCATCCAGGGCAACGGTCCCCTTATCGCCATCATGGTAGGTCCGTAAGGAGACCTTTCCGTCAGCGGCTTCTTTCGCCCCAACGACCAACATGTAGGGGATTTTTTGAACCGTTGCTTCACGGATTTTATAGCCGATTTTTTCATTTCGGTGGTCCACTTCACAACGGATGCCAGCCTGGTGCATTTTTTCGCGAATCTCATCGGCATAGGTTGCCTGGTCATCTGTAATGGGTAAGACCCGGACCTGGACTGGAGCCAACCAGGTTGGAAAGGCACCGGCATAGTGTTCAACCAAGATACCGATGAACCGTTCCAGACTGCCCATGATAGCCCGGTGAACCATGACCGGCCGATGTTTTTCACCATCTTCACCAATGTAGGTCATATCAAACTTCTCAGGCAACTGGAAGTCTAATTGGATAGTCCCACACTGCCAGGTCCGGCCAATGGAGTCTTTTAAGTGGTAGTCGATTTTAGGCCCATAGAAAGCCCCATCTCCAGGGTTGATTTTATAGTCAACGCCAACTTTTTCCAAGGCGTTTTTCAAACCTTCCGTAGCCTGTTCCCATAATTCTTCAGACCCCATGGAGTCTTCCGGCCGGGTGGAGAGCTCAACAGAATATTCAAAGCCGAAGGGCTTGTAAATA
This sequence comes from Peptococcus simiae, assembly GCF_046097595.1. Classification (NCBI taxonomy): domain Bacteria; kingdom Bacillati; phylum Bacillota; class Clostridia; order Eubacteriales; family Peptococcaceae; genus Peptococcus; species Peptococcus simiae. The sequence continues at coordinate 24,338 of NZ_JBJUVG010000014.1, read as the reverse complement.
TTGCTGACTAGGCGCATAACCCCAATGAGCTCTTCTTCAATCTGGTCTTCCCGCATGAAGATGTGTCCATCATCCTGGGTAAAGGCCCGGACCCGCATTAAACCGTGAAGGGCCCCGGATAATTCATGGCGGTGGACAAGGCCCAGTTCACCCCAGCGGATGGGCAGGTCCCGGTAGCTGTGCATACTTTCATTATAGAGTAGGATGCTGCCCGGGCAGTTCATCGGTTTGATGGCATAGGGTTCTTCATCAATTTCAGTGAAATACATATTGTCTTTATAGTGGTCCCAGTGGCCGCTCCGTTCCCACAGGGCCCGGTTCATGATGAGCGGTGTCCGGATTTCACCATAGCCATCAGCCTCATGCAGTTCTCGCCAGAATTTTTCCAGCTGATTGCGGAGGATCATCCCCTTTGCATGGAAAATAGGGAAGCCGGGGGCTTCATCGACAAAGGAGAAGAGGTCTAACTCTTTACCCAACCGTCTGTGGTCACGGCGCTTGGCTTCTTCCAGCTGGAAGAGGTAGGCATCCAGGTCTTCCTGTTTCGGGAAGCTGGTCCCATAAATGCGTTGAAGCATCTTATTATTTTCATCGCCCCGCCAGTAGGCCCCGGCCAGGTTCATGACTTTGATGGCCTTGATTAAGCCTGTCCGCGGAATGTGAGGACCCGCACAGAGGTCGACAAAGTCACCCATTTCGTAAAGGCTGATGGGTTCATCTTCCGGCAGGTCTTGAATGAGTTCCACCTTATAGGGTTCATTCTTCTCTTCAAAAAGGGCAATAGCTTCATCCCGGGGCAGGACTTTTTTAACCAGCTTAGCATTCTTTTTAATAATCCGCCGCATTTCATCTTCTATTTTAGAGATGTCATCCGGGGTAAACTGGTGGTCGCTGTCGACATCATAGTAAAAGCCATTTTCAATAGCCGGCCCAATGGCCAGCTTGGTACCGGGGTATAGGTTTTGAACCGCTTGGGCCAAGACATGGGAAGAGGTATGGTGAAAAGCGTCAGCCCCTTCGGCTTGGTCAAAGGTAAGGACTTCTACAGCATCTCCATCATGAAGCGGGGCTTCCAAGTCTGCAACAGCTCCGTTTACTTTAACCGCTAGGGCTTTTTTAGCCAGACCATTTGAAATACCTTTTGCTAAGTCTAAGCCCGTAGCCCCTTCATCTAAATCACGGTGATGCCCGTCCGGTAATTGAATGCGCATATGAATACTCCTCCTTATCATCAATAAAAAACACGCCCATCCCATAAAGGGACGAGCGCGTGTATCTCCCGTGGTTCCACCCAATTTGACTGTACAAGACAGCCCACTTTAAGCCCTTTAACGGCGGCAACCGGTCTTAGTCCTCCTAAGACAGCTCCGAGGTGGTCACACTTAGCAAGGGTCATATGCAGTCCCACCATCCCTGCACTCTCTGGAATGACCGCTTACCGGCGTCCTCATCAAGGCTTTTTTAATATGGTATCAGTTTATCATTTACCCCAGAGACCGTCAAGATAAACCAAGACGGACATCATTTCTTCTATATTATAAAGAAAATATTTTTTGACACAAAAAAGCACTCCTTAGGAGTGCTAATGCGGTTGGCGAGACTTGAACTCGCACGGGTCTCCCCACACGCCCCTCAAACGTGCGCGTATGCCTATTCCGCCACAACCGCTTAATCAATGATACTGTAATACTTTACCACGGTCCTGGCGGATTGTCAATTATTTTTACAGATTTTGTTAAAAATCCCTTTTATCCCCCGCTAGCGCAGCCGGGGCTGCCCTACTTTTGTCGTCCTATTTACCCCAGCAACACAAAAACCGCTATCTAAAGGCTTAACCCGCCCTTACACAGGGCAGGGCAGGCAGCTTCCAGATAGCGGCTTCTTGATTATTTTTCTACAGCGTCTATACCTTCATTGACTTCACAGAGGCGGTTTTCCACTTGGAGCAGGGCCTCTTCCAATTCTTCCAGGCTGGCTTGGCCAAAGTCGAAATCATGGGCCACTTCGTCTTCAACACCATCGATGAGTTCAAAGCGGTTGTCATAAGGAAGGGTTTCTTTTTCCTGCTTAGACCGACGGATGCGGTAGCAGAGGTAGGCAAGACCACTGAAGGCAGCCAAGGCAAGCCCTAAAAGCCCTAATTTGCGGCAATTCATTTTGCAGCGGGCAATGAAGGGTAATTTCTGGACCTTAGGTAAAACATCATCAGTGAGTTTATCGAGTGATGCGGAAATATCCAAGTCCTTCATCTGCTTGCGGGCTAACTTATTTAACCGCGCTGCTTCTTTTTTTCCTCGTTTTTGCAACTTTTTCATTTGTTTTACTTGTGCTTCTAAGCGATCCATAATTTCCCTACCTTTCAGTTTGTAAGAAGGCTGCCCCACAGGCGCCAAGTCCTATGTGGGTTGAGACAACTGAGCCAATTTGGAAGTAGTCCGGTGCTAAGTCAGGCACCTGGACACTAAGAGCGTCCATCAAGGCATCTGCTGCCTCTTTATTATTGTTGTAGCCAGCGGCTATTGTTACCGGTTGATCGGCATTTATCTCGGCCAGAACAGCTTCAGTTAATTCATTGATAACCCGATCCTTTTTATTGCCACGGATTTTTTTATGAACGGAGATGGTCCCATCGGCCAAAATCAGGATGGGCTTAATATTTAAAATAGACCCAACCAGGTAACCAGCTTTGCCAATGCGGCCACCCTTTTCAAGATTATCCAGGGAATCAATTAAAAAATAGATCTTCAGTTGGCCAATCGCTTCTTCTAAAAAAGCGTCACAAGCCTCTACTGAAGCACCTGCCTTAATCCGCACAGCCAGTTCTTTTACCAAAAGGCCTAAGCCAATGGTCGCTGACCGGCTATCCCAAACCCGGACATCGGCGGCAGAAAATTCCTTGCCGATTAAGCGGGCGGCATTGACCGTTCCACTTAATTCTGATGCCAGGTGGATAGAGTAAATCACTGAGCAACCGGCATCAGCCAGCTGCTGGTAAGCGGCATTAAAGAGTTCCGGCTTGGGCAGGGAGGTTTTGGGCAGTTCTTGAAGGCTGGTCAGCTGTTCATAAAAGGATTCATTGGTTAAGTCTACCCGGTCCAGGTATTGTTTATCATTAAATGTAACAGTTAAGGGAACGACGCGGATATTGTACTTGGACGTAATTTCATCAGGTAGGTCGGCGGTACTATCCGTAACGATACCTATTTTTGTCATAGGCGGTCCCTCCTCTCTATTCAGCCGAAATAATGTAGGGATAAATATCTTGTCCGCCCTGGTAGGCTTCAAAGTCTATATCTGTATATTGGTCGGATAATTTTTCAATATACCGGTTGACCTCGTCTTCAGCGACCTCCGCCCCATAATACAGGGTAATGAGCTCAACATGATTGTCAGCCATTTTTTGGATGATGGCTTCGAGGGAGCTGCCAATTTGGTCCTCGGCGGCAATGATTTTGCCTTCCAGGATGGCTAAGAAGGCATCCTTTTTGATGTCAATGCCTTCAATAGAAGTATCACGGACAGCCGTTGTAATCTCACCGCTCAAAACATTGGCCAGGGCCTCTTCCATATCAGAGGCATTGTTGTCAATATCCTGCTCAGGCAAAAATTGCATTAAGGCCGCAAGGCCTTGGGGAAGGGTCCGGGAGGGAATCACTCGGACATCGCCATCAACCAGTTTGGCCGCCTGCTCCGCCGTCATGATAATATTTTTATTGTTAGGCAACAAGATGGTATGCTCTGCGGGATGGGCCTCCATGGCATCCAGGAAGTCCTGGGTGCTGGGGTTCATGGTCTGTCCCCCATGGATGACATGGCTGGCGCCTAGGCTCTTAAAAACTTCAGCCAGGCCGTCACCGGTGGCAACGGCAATCACTACATATTCACTGGTCTCTGGCGCCTGGGCCTTGCCCTTGGCCTGTAAGGCCCGGTTTTGTTCCCGCATGTTATTGATTTTAATATCGGTCAGTTCACCGAACTGGGAGGCAAAGGAGAAGACCGCTCCCAGGTCATTGGTGTGGATGTGGACCTTGACCAGGTCATCGGTGCCGACCACCAGCATGCAGTCCCCATAGCTGGTTAGGTAGTTTTTCAAGGCCTCAATGGGGCTTTCCGGGTGACTGCCGTCTGCCAGGACCAGAAACTCGGTACAATAGGGATAGATGATTTCGTTTAAGTCAGCAAAAAAGTGCTCAAAGGTATCCTCAAAATCATCCTCTACCACCGGTTCTTTTTCCACGATAACCGGAGAGGCGGCAGGTTTGCCCTGGAGGGCTGCCAGGAAGCCTTCGAAGATAAAGAGGAGCCCCTGCCCACCGGCATCAACGACGCCAGCTTGCTTGAGGACCGGCAGCAGGTCCGGGGTCCGGTTGAGGCTGGCATAGCCGGCCTGTAAGAAAAGGGATAGGGCCTCTTCGGCGCCCATATCCGGCTGGTAGGCCCGATTCAGGGCCTCACTGGCCTCCCGGACAACGGTTAAAACGGTCCCTTCCATGGGATTAGTCACCGCCTTGTAGGCGGCGTCAGCTCCCAGAGCAAAGGCCTGGACCAGGTCACTGACCTCGACTACAGTTTTACCCCTGAGCCCTTGGGAAATACCGGAAAGGATCTGCGACAAGATGACCCCGGAATTCCCCCGGGCCCCCATAAGGGCCCCATAAGCCATCTGGGCCGCCACATCCTCCACTTGAGTCTGGTCTGCACGTTCTTTCACAAATTTATCTGCAGACCGCATAGTCATAGACATATTGGTCCCTGTATCACCATCCGGCACCGGAAATACATTGAGCCGGTCTACATTTTCTCTTTTTTGTTCCAGCCAGTTTGCGGCGGAAGCTATCATTTCTATAAATTGATCGCCATTGATGGGCTTGTTGCTTGACATATTTGCCTCCTGAATCATCTGCTCCTTGAAAGGCATCTCATGAGCAGCGTTCTTGTAAACAATCATACTAAACTATAGCATAAAAAAGAACCCCTTGTCTATGCTGCCCCGCCCATCAACAGCCGGGTTATCCCCTAAAAATATTCATTGATGTAGGCCAGCGGACGACTGGGAAAGAGGGCGCCAAAGGCTGCAAAGGCCTCTGCATCCTTGATGTCACAGCCTTGTTTAAGCCGGCGCCGGTGGCCAAAAACCAAGTCGGACAAGGTTTCGGGCGTAACGGAAAAGTCCACCTCAGCCTGGTCAATGGGCTCGACCCGGTCGCCCTCCCAGCGCCAAAGGGAGATCCGCTTTAAGTGGCTATCCTTATAGGCAAAGGTCAGAGGGACTTCCGGCTCCTTTGAGGCAAAAAACGGCAGGCTGGCCGGGGATAAAAACCGCCACATCATAAAGGGTTCATAAGTAATATAATCCTTAGCCCCTGCCGGCTGGTCGATGACTGGCTCATCCAAGGGGGCCGACCAGGTGACCGTGCCCAGCTGGGACCGGTGGCCAGTCACATAGTGGTAAAGACCGGCCCTGGCCTGGTCTGACAGGTAGGCCATTTCCCGGATATAGAAGGTTTTTTCTTGCAGGCTATAGAGGAGGTAGCCCACCGGCTGGCCTTGGGCATAGGCCATGACCCCATAGCCCCCTTCTGCAGCTAAGTCATCTAAGAGGGCCTGCCAGCGCCGGCTATCCCTTTGGACGTAGAAGGCATAGTAGCGACCCTGCCAGGTGCTATAAACCCGGTCCAGGTCAGTGACTGGTGCTGCCTTTAAGGAAAACCGTTTAAAGGTCAGCTCTGCCTTCTGGCTATAGGCATATAAATCCCCCATAGGCACACTGATTTGCCCATGGTAGTTCATATAGCGAAAACCCAGGGGGGCATAAAAATTCCCCTCAAAGGGCATGAGTAAGAGTCCAGTGTAGGGCGACCGCTTGAGGGCTTCCTGCATGAGGGCCCCTACCGCCCCCCGTCCCCGGACTTCCGGGAAGGCATTGACTCCTACGATATAGGCCGTCTTCAATGATTGCGCCTTATTTTTCAGGGTCATGTCTATACACTGGAGGGAGGCCACCACCTGCCCGGCGGGCGAAGTGGCCACCAGGGTTTCTGAAAAGCGGTGGTAGGCCCGGAAATACCAATCGGTAAAGGCCTCTCCATCATTATGAAAGGAATAGCGCCAGAGCTCTTTTAAAAGCTCCCCATCCCGGGCTTCTGCCGGCCGAATTCCCCAGTTAATCATTTTTCCACACAGCCTTGTGCTTCATTAAAAGGTAGGCCGGGTAATAGGATTCTTTTGCATGACGCAAGCCTTCAAGACCCATATCCTCTTCCCGGTTGACATATTCAATGTCCGGCCAAAAGTGGTTCAGGTAGTCTTTATTGATGGCCCCGTACAGGCCCCGATAATCGGCAAAGGCCTTCTCAATATGGATAACCACCGTATTTTCATTGACCCGCTCACCCATGGTGAGGGCCACCATCTTACCATTAATCCGGATATAGCCCCCTGAATAGGCCAGCTCATCAATAGCCATGAGGGCATCGTAAATGGCCTCCCGTTCACAGAGCAAGCTGTCAGACAGGTTTCCATTCCGGTTTTGTTCACCATACCAGTATTCTAAGAATTCCAGCGCCTCCGGGACGTCCTCCTTGGTTAATTCGGCGAATCCATAGTCCGGATATTCCCGTAAAAAGGCGTTCAGGTGGTTTCTTTTTTTGCTATACTTCCGCCCCTTGAGCTGGCGCAGGTCTTCACCATTATATATGTAGTCGGCAATGTCTCGCTCTTCTTCAAAGGTAAACTGGGCCGGCCATAGGGCTTCCATCCGTTCCTTTTCGGCATCGGTAATCCCCCGGATGACAAAGTCTTTGCCGTCATCATGGAAGGATTCCGCCAAAGTCTCTACCGCATCCTTAAAGGACGCATCATCTTCCGTGTAGCCGTAAGGGGGTAAAATCCAGCTGCTTTCCCAAGCATTCGGTTGTACGACCAGGTGTCCCTCCACAACAGCCCACCGCACTGCATAACACCGCCGCCACATGTATAAGTTGGTAAAGGTGGTATCAGAAATTTGATTTTGTGTTTGGATAAAAAAATTATCGAGGATATCTTTATCAGAGAGCTCGATTTGCTTGAAACCTAACATGCTTCTCCTCTTTTCTTCTGTGTCTTAGTCCCTATCTGTATCACCGTTTCGGCCTTTTGGCAAACAAAAAAATGCCTATTGACAGCAGGTCCCTCCTGAAAAAGGCATTGGTAAAAACAGATAAAATGAAAAGCGGACTTCCGTCTCAACGAAAGTCCGCAAACTGAATGGGCGGTAATGGACTCGAACCATCGACCCCCTGCATGTCAAGCAGATACTCTAACCAACTGAGCTAACCGCCCGTACCAATCAGCATCTATTATTATATGGATTTACCAACCGTCTGTCAAGGTTTTACTTTCATTTTATAAATTTTTTCCTAAATTTTTAGGCCTAAAAGGAAAATACCGCCGCCCAAGCGGGCGACGGTAGAATAGCTTTATTGGATGTAGCCCTTGGCAACCAGCTCACGGCGGAGGTCAGCCAGGGCTGTAAAGGTCGGCAGAATGTGCACCTTTTCTGTTGGCAGTTGGGCCAAGGCCCGGCACAAGGCTTCATCACTGTCGCAAAGCTTCAGGTCTGCAGCCTTAGCACCTGCCCGGCTGAGCCGGTCTTGCAAAACGTCTGTCCGGCGGCCACCAAGGAGGATGGGCCGGTGGTCCGTTAACTGGAGCAGGCTTTCAAAGTCCGCTTCATTAACCCAGCTGGTGTCCACCCCGTCTGCCGGTAGGTCATTGAGCAGGATGGCCAGGGAAAAGGGATCCTTTTCCAGGGCCAGGAGCTGGACAATCTGGTTAAAGCCAACCGGGTTTTTGATCAGGTGGAGGGTCCCCTCCTTACCTTCAATATGGGCCACTTCCTGGCGACCGCTTAGGGGCACCACTTGGCGCAGGCCGGCGACAATGTCTTGGGCCTTAACCCCTAAATGACTGGCAGCGGCAAAGGCGGCCAGGGCATTATACAAGTTGTAAAAGCCCCCGGTATTGAGTTCAACCGTCGTCCCATTCACCACCCCAACAGCCCGGTGGGTGGTGACAGACGTCACATCCTCCAGGGTAAAATCCAGCTGGGGCCGGCTAAAGGCACAAGCCTCGCAGTGGTAATGCCCCAGGTTCCCATAGGTTCTTTCCGAATAGCTGAGCTTGGCCCCACAGGAAGGGCAGGTGTCATCTTCTTTTTCCGTACTGGGCTGGGGTAGGTCTTTGGCCAAGGTTGACCCATAATACCGGACCGGGTTATTGACCTTCAGCTGGGCAAAGGCCGGTAAATCCCCATTGGCAATGATGGTCGCTGTTGGTGCCAACCGGGCCCCCCGGCGTAAGTGGTCGAGGACCCCTTCAGTAGACCCATAGCGGTCAGCCTGGTCGCGGAAGATGTTGGTAAAAACGATTACTTCCGGCTGGACCGCTTCCGTAACATAGGGCAGGGTGGCTTCATCGACTTCCAAAACAGCAATCGGTTGTTCATTCTTTTTCAAGGTTAAAAAAGTAGAGGTAATCCCCTGGAGCATGTTGGCCCCACTGGCATTGGTTAAAACTTTAGGATACTTCTGTTCCAAGGCTTTAACCAACAGAGCTGTGGTCATCGTTTTACCATTAGTTCCGGTCACCACGACGGACCGGCAACCGGCGGCCAGGTCAGCCAACAGATTGGGCTCAATCGTTTGGGCAACCTTACCGGGCAGACTGCTGCCGTCCCGGCCGGCCATGGTTAAGACCTGCTTGGTCATTTGTCCACTTAATTTTGCTAAACTACTTCTTACTTTCATTGTCTTCCCCCTCGGCAAGTTGAGCTGTAATGGCTTGTCGACAGGCATCAGCGATTAGCTTGGTGTCATTACTTGCCATCAGCTCGTCTGAAATGGCCGGCAGAAAGGTAAGCCGCACCGTGCCCGGGGTAAAGGTCTTGATATCCCTAGGCATAATGCGCCAGCTGCCGTCCATTGCAAATGGTACCACAGGAGCGCCAGATTTGGTAGCAATTTTTAAGCTCCCGGCCTTAAAATCTCCAACTTTCCCCTGGTAGCTCCGGGTGCCTTCAGGGAAAACGACCAGGAGGTGGGCCGCTTTCTTGAGCATTTTTACCGCATTTAGAATGGCCTCAAGGCTTTTGCGGGATTCGCCCCGGGGGATGAAGATGGAGCCAATGCCGGCCGTCCAGCGACCAAAAATAGGGACCTCCCCCAGCTCTTGCTTGGCCAGAAAGCCCACTGGCCGGTTGACACTGGCCAGGACAATCGGAATGTCAAAAAAGCTTTGGTGGTTCCCAATTAAGACCACCGACCCCTCGTCAGGGATATGCTCCAAGCCCTCTACCTCTACCCGACAACCGGCCAGGCGGCAAATTTGGCCTGCAAAAGGCTGGGCCACACCATGAATCCGCTCCATGGCTTCCGAGAACTGGCCCTCTCTCTGTTTTTCAACAGCACGCAATAAGGGCCAGCGGGTGACCAGCACCAGCAAGGCCCAGGTATAGACAATAATCGCACGTAGATACCGCATGCGCTTAACCCTTAAACTTATCCCGCAGGCCAACTGTCAGGTTAAAGACAGGGGCCTCCGGCGTATGGTACTTCCGGTCGGCGCAATAGTAGCCCTTGCGCATAAATTGATAGGCCTGCCCAATGGGGGCTTCCGCCAGCCGGGGTTCGCACTTGCAACCCTTCAGGACTTCCAGGGAATCCTTGTTAAAGCGGTCCAGGATATCCGCGTCGGCGGCCTGGTCGGGGTCCATCAGGTCATCCAGCAGGTGGACTTCGGCATCAACGGCATGAGTGGCTTCTACCCAGTGCAGGGTCCCTTTGACCTTCCGGTCTGCATCGGGCATCCCGCTCTTGGTCATGGGGTCATAGCTGCAGAGGACTTCTGTAATTTCGCCGGTTTCCGGGTCTTTGACATAGTCCTCGCACTTGATGATATAGCCATACATCAACCGCACTTCTCCACCCGGTTTGAGCCGGTGGTACTTGCGGTTGGCCTCTTCGCGAAAGTCTTCCTGTTCAATATAGAGGTGCTTACCGAAGGGGATTTGATAGGTGCCCATGCTTTCGTCGTTAGGGTTCACGACCCCCTCTACCCATTCAATTTGATCTTCCGGGTAATTGGTCAGGGTGAGTTTCAAGGGATTTAAAACTGCCATGGCCCGGGGAGCCACCCGGTTTAAGTCTTCCCGCAGGCAGAAGGTCAGGTAGTTTTGCTCCACAATGCTGTTGGTTTTGGCCACACCAATCCGTTGGCAAAATTCTTTGAGGGCTGCCGGCGTATAACCCCGACGGCGGAGCCCGCTAATGGTCGGCAACCGGGGGTCATCCCAGCCATCAACCAACTGGGCGTCAACAAGGGCTTTCAAGCGACGCTTAGAGGTCATAGTGTTTTCAATTTCCAAGCGGGCAAATTCAATTTGCTGGGGTTTGCTCTTCAAGTGGGGGCTATCGGCCAGGTGGTCAATAAACCAGTTATATAAGGGCCGGTGGTCTTCAAATTCCAGCGTGCAAAGGGAATGGGTAATCCCTTCTATGGCGTCTTCCAGGGGGTGGGCATAATCATACATGGGGTAAATGCACCACTTGTCCCCGGTCCGATGGTGGCTGGCATGTAGAATCCGATAAATGGCCGGGTCCCGCATATTCATATTGGGAGAGGCCATATCGATCTTAGCCCGAAGGACCTTTTCCCCATCGGCAAAGGCCCCGTCCCGCATTTGCCGGAAAAGGCTAAGGTTTTCCTCGACAGACCGGTCTCTATAAGGGCTTTCAACCCCGGGCTCCGTCAAGGTACCCCGGTGCTTGTGCATCTCCTCTGCTGTTTGGTCATCGACATAGGCCAGGCCCTTTTCAATCAGGGATTCGGCCATGTCATAAAAGGCGTCAAAGTAGTCAGATGCAAACCGCACCTCACCATCCCAAACGGCCCCTAGCCAGGCCACGTCCCGCTGGATGCTTTCGACGTACTCATCCTCTTCCTTAATCGGGTTGGTATCGTCAAAGCGCAAAAAGCAGGTGCCGTCATATTTTTTAGCCAGGCCAAAGTTTAAGAAGATGGACTTGGCATGTCCAATATGAAGATAGCCATTGGGCTCCGGTGGAAAGCGGGTAGCAATAGCGTCCATCCCCGCTTCAAGGTCTGCGTCTATAATTTGTTCAATAAAATTCTTTGTGATGATCTGCTCTTCCATCTTGCACCTCTGTATGAAAAAATTACCGGTCGCCTTTAAACCAGGCCAAAAGCCGGCCTATAAATGTGTCCTGATGGCCACTGGCCGTATTTTTGCTGGTCGGCGGTTGGTATTGATTTGTCCTTTGTTTGAAGTAGGCATACTGCTCGTACTGGGAGTCAATGGCCCGTTCGTTTTGTCCCGGATAGAGCCGCTTGTAGCTGCCATCCGGTAGGGCCACCCGGGCTAAGACATTGTCTTCCGCTAAGATACTTAAGATATCCATTATAATCTTGCGGACATTCGGGTCGAGAATTTGCACCGCAACTTCCACCCGGTATAGGAGGTTCCTGGTCATCCAGTCGGCTGACCCGATAAAGATTTTCTCCCGGTCCCCATAGCCAAAAATATAAATCCGCGGGTGTTCCAGAAAGCGGCCAACCATACTCTTGACCTTGATGTTTTCCGTATAGCCTTCCACCCCGGCCCGCAGGCAGCAAATCCCCCGGACATAGAGGGTAATGTCTACCCCGGCCTGGGAAGCCCGGACCAGGGCCTCAATCATATCTTTATGGGAAAGGCCGTTTAGTTTTAAGATAATCCGAGCCGGCTTACCTGCTTGCGCGGCTGCAATTTCTTCATCAATAAAGTCTAAGAACCGGCTCTTCATTTGGAGCGGAGCCACCAGGAGGTACTGGCTAGAATCGACAAAGGCCCCCATTTGCAGGGTTTGGAAGACCCGGCTGACCTCTTCACCAATTTTTTGGTTCTGGGTGATGAGAGAAAAATCCGTATACTGCCGGGCGGTCTTTTCATTATAGTTCCCGGTCCCAATCTGGGTGATATACTGGACCTTCCGCCCTGTCCGGCGGGTGATGAGGCAAATCTTAGAATGGACCTTGTAGTTTTCCATCCCGTATAAAACGGAGCAGCCGGCCTCTTCCAACCGCTTGGACCAAACAATGTTGTGTTCCTCGTCAAAGCGGGCCTTGAGTTCTACTAAGACGATAACGGACTTGCCGTTTTCAGCGGCTTTGATGAGGGCCTGGGCCACCTTACTGCCACTGGCAATCCGATAGAGGGTAATCTTGATTGAGGTTACCTCCGGATCGACGGCTGCTTCATCAAGCAGGTCCAGGAAGCTCTTCATGGAATGATAAGGATAGGCGAGAAAAATATCGCCCTGGTCATCCAGTTTTTTAATAATGGAATCCCCAGGCTTAATGCCCGGCGGCATAATAGGCGGCATGGGTTTATAGTTCAGGGCCGGGTACTTTTCAGCCAACTCACCGGTCAGGTCGTAGACATGGCTCAGGGAGGCCGGTACCTGTTCGGCAATCATAACCGCCCGGGGCTCAATGTCTAACTTTTGCATCAGGTAGTCTTGGAGCTCTCGGGAAATGTGTTGGGATAATTGTAGGCGGACAGCCTGGGACCGTTTCCGCTTATTTAAAAGCTGTTCCATCTGTTGCCGCCAGTCAATATCCTGGTCATACAGGGCCTCTTCTACCTTCAAGTCCCCATTCCGGGTAATCCGGAAAACGAACCGTTCCTTAATTTTATCCCGCTTAAAGAGCTTATGGGCAAAGTGCATGATCAAGGGGGCCATGAGGACATACTTGTAGCCGGTCCGGCTTTCATTTTCAAAGATATGGTAGCGGCGGTAATTCTGATAAGAGACCGGCACCACACCGAAATCAAAAAGGCGTTTCTTATTGGTTTCCAGAGCAATACCGACAAATTGCTCCTTATTGCTAAAGTAGGGAAAGGGATGGTGGCTATCGATAATCTGCGGTGATAAGAAGGGGGCCACATTATTATCAAAAAACCGGGTCAGGTAGTCTTCATCATAGGGCGTCAGGTTATCCATGTCTACTTCATGGATGTCATACTTGGCCAATTCAGCAATAATATCCCGGTAACAAGCTTCTACCCGGGGGAGCAATTCGCGAACGCGCTGGTAGACAGCGGCCAATTGCTCTTCAATGCTCATCCCGCTTTTACCGTCTATTTCTTCCACACCGAGCATGAGAGCATCGGTGAGCCCGCCAACCCGGACCATGAAAAATTCGTCTAAATTAGATCCATAAATCGAAATAAAGCGTAAGCGTTCAAATAGCGGTAGGCGATCATCTTCAGCGGCCTCTAGCACACGTTCATTGAAACCCAGCCAGCTGAGCTCCCTATTGACAAATAACGATGTCGGAATCCCTGAACTCATTTATACCTCTCCCCTTATTAATGGCGTTTTCAATAAGATATCCTTCACGTACCCCGTATCCAATAATCACCAATTCATTTGCGCCAACGTGTCTCATGAGTTCTTCAATAATCAATAAACCCGGTAAAAAGGTCACCAACCGCTCCGGTAAAATCCGGTTTAAAATCTTAATCCCGCTTAAACCTAAATCACTCAGGGTGCGGTCTACCTCCATTATATCCTCTAGGGTCAGCTTGTAGTCAATGGCCCGGTCATTGCCGACCAGGTGGCGGTGGACCTTAGCCAGGGCCCGGGCCGTTCCGCCCATACCGTAAAGACGTTTTTGCTTAAAAGCTTTAAAGTCGCCAGCATTTTCCAAGGACTTACTCACCCGCTTGCGGATCTTATTCCGCTCTTTGGAGTTGGGAAAGAGGCCCTTGACATACTGGTTGTACATGGCCAGAGTCCCAATTGGTTCACTCATACTCTTGACCAGGCGGTTATCCCGGTAATAGAAGAGCTGGGCACTGCCGCCCCCTAAGTCAAAACCAATGGCTTCGGGCTCCCCTATGGCTGCCCTCAGGCCGATAAAGTCATAATAACTTTCATCACAACCATCCAGGAGCTGAATACTAATGCCTGTTTCTTCTTTAACCCGCTCCAGCACTTCTTTTTGGTTATCAATATATCTCAGGGATGCCGTTGCAAAGCAGAGAATATCCTGGGTATTGGTCTCATCGCAAAGCACCCGCATTTTCTTTAGAATACGACACAGGCGGCTTATGCCGGCCTCGGTTAAGAGGTTGTCTTCTATGTAACTGATCAGCTCAGCAAAGTTTTTTTCATTAATAACCACTTCAAAGTCATCATTAATGACCTCATAAATAACTGCCCGCATCGTATTGGAGCCAATGTCTATGACCGCATATTTCATTTTAGCCTCACTTATTCATCCAGCATATCGTCGTGCCAATAAAGGGTCTGGTCATCATCTTTTACATCCTTGAAGGCCAAGATGAGGTCCCCATCATACTTAAAGGAGTAGCTAAAAAATAGGGTGATATCATCTTCCCCACTGTCTTTCGGCCGGACAATGATCCGGTCCGGGTAAAACATATAGCCGACATCCGCATCCCGCCAGTTGACACTGACATCGCCGATATCCAGGGTGATGGTTCCCCACTCACCAACCCGCACCCCGGAGAGGAGCCCCCGGCCTGTCTTAATATTACCGTAGCTAAAACCGATGGTATAATCCATTTTGCCGGCAAATAAAGAAAAATGCTCTATCAGTAACCGTCCCGGCATGCTGATCTCTTCAATTAACCGGCGTTCGGTTTCAATCCGCTTCCGAAGAAAGCCCAACCGGCGGCCAATCGGTGAGGCCTCCCGTTCCGCCTCAGTGGCCCCGGTCAGGCCGGGATGAGCATTCAAACAGTTGATAAGGTCTTCACACAAGAGCAGGATTTCCGCATCTGATTCACGATAGGTCATTGGTTGCCCTCCTTTAGTGCAAATATAGCCGCTTCTGCAGCAAGGGTATTTTTTAAGAGCATGGTGATGGTCATGGGGCCAACACCGCCCGGTACAGGGGTCAGGCTACAGGTCTTATCGGCCGCCTTGAAGGCCTCGGCATCCACATCCCCGCACACCCGCCCCTCCTGGTCGCGGTTGATCCCTACATCAATAATGACCACCCCATCCTTTACCTGCTGGGGTTTAATGGCCTTAGCCTTTCCCATGGCCACCACCAGCACATCTGCATCGGCCAGTTCCGCATCCAGGTCTTGGGTTTTTGAATGGCAAATGGTCACCGTTGCATTTTCTTGTAGGAGGAGGAGGGCCACCGGTTTGCCGACAATATTCGACCGACCGATTACCACAGCCTTTTTGCCCGCTAAGTCGATACCGGCCTCTTCTAAAAGTGCCAGGCACCCCTGAGGGGTACAGGGCAGGTAGGCCTGGCCACCTGTTAAGAGTCTCCCCATATTAATCGGCGTAAAGCCGTCTACATCCTTTTCCGGGGCAATGGCGTTGATCACCTTGTCCTTATCGATATGGTCCGGCAGGGGCAACTGCACCAAAATCCCATGAATCCCGTCATCCTGGTTTAAGTCCTCAATGGTTGCCAAAAGGTCTGCCTCTGCGACATCCGCCGGCAAGCTTATTTTAGAAGATACTATACCAACCTCTTTACAGGCCTTCTGCTTATTTCTCACATAGATTTCCGATGCCGGATCCTCGCCAACTAAAACAACCGCTAGCCCAATCCGGCGGCCTGCAGCCTGTCGCTCTTCAACCGCTGCCTTCATCTCCCCGCGGAGACGGTCTGCCAAGTCAAGTCCAGATATTTCCTGCAAAAGTGTCCCTCCTTTATCTAATACTTATGCGAACATTATAGCATAATAAAGCGGTATTTTCAGCAATCCTAACCAATGGCTAAAAAATGATAAAAGCCTTACCCGGTTCACATCTGCTCTTGACAATTGAAATCGGCCTGGTGTAAAATAGGCAATGTCAAATCTTCAGCACCCTGCCGGAGTGGCGGAATTGGCAGACGCAGCAGATTCAAAATCTGCCGTGGGTAACCTCGTGTGGGTTCGAGTCCCACCTCCGGCATTAAAAAGGACCTGTTCAGTAGAGCAGGTCCTTTTTGTAAATGACTTTGAATTTGTCATCTATTTCTAAACGCTTATCCTTACTTCTCATTTCCTCGTATATTTATTAGGCCCTATTTTCGCAGCCACTAATGTTTAAACCGCTCTTTATGGACCCATCCTCTCACATCTTTTGTATTTCGAAAATATTGACTTGGCTACTGGCTATAACCTAGTGAGGTATAATCATTGAATATTTATTGAAGCAATACAAGAACGTCACAGCGTACGCCAATATAAAAATCAAGCTCTTGAGGCAAGTATCGTAGCTCGTTTAGAAGCTGAGCTAGCTGCTTGCAACCAGGAAAGTGGTTTGAACATTCAGTTGGTCACAGATGAGCCAAGGGCTTTTGACAACTTTATGGCTCATTATGGTAAATTTAGGGGAGTAAAAAATTACATCGCCTTAATCGGTCAAAAAAGGAAAGGTTTAGAAGAACAATGCGGTTATTACGGTGAACGCCTCGTCCTAAAAGCCCAGCAACTTGGTCTAAATACTTGCTGGGTCGGGCTGACTTACAGAAAAATATCCGGCGCTTTTCAAATTTCATCCGACGAAAAACTGGTTCTTATCATTGCCCTCGGCTATGGAAAAGACCAGGGGCATGCACATAAATCTAAAGATGCCTCTAAAGTTAGCAACCTCAATCATCAGTCACCGGCCTGGTTCGAAGCCGGCGTGGCAGCGGCCCTCCTGGCCCCTACGGCGATGAATCAGCAAAAATTTATGTTAATCTGCGAGGGGAGTCAGGTCACTGCAAGAGCCGGTAAAGGATTTTTTGCCAAGGTTGACCTAGGAATTGTAAAATATCATTTTGAAATAGCCGCCGGGAAAAATAATTTTCAATGGAATTAATCGCTTGCTGAGTGCTGGCCATACCGTCCGATATATGGCTCTATCTAAAGGTCTTATATCAGCAGGTCTGCTCAAAACTTCCTTTCAAGTAGATAAAAACATCATTAAAATGGGTCTTTATGATATCTATATACTTTAGGACAAAAAACTACCGGCCAAACGGCCGGTAGTTTTTTTATAAATGATAGCCCTTCAACTGACTGAAGCGGCTATCTATTTTACTTCAATACTTCAGCGCAACGGTCGCAGAGGTCTTCGTGGTTATGGCCGACGCTGGTGCTGTATTTCCAGCACCGGGGGCATTTTTCCCCTTCGGCGGGTTGGACAAGAACAGAGAGCCCTTCCAGGACATCGCTTGTCCAGGCATCTGCTACACTTTCAGCCCCTTCTTCAACTTGGCTGACAATCAGGAAGTCTGCCAGGTCATCTCCTAGGGCAGCGATATCTTCCTGGTAACTGGCTGCTTCACCGGCTAGGGCTAAGCTGACTTTCGCATCCAGGGAGTTGCCGATGACCTTAGCTTGACGGGCTTCTTCTAGGGCCTTGGTAACTTCATTCCGGAAGTCAATCAAGCGGTCCCAGCGTTTCAAGAAGCTATCCGATACCTGGGGCACTTCCACTTCAGGCCAATCCATCAGCTGAACGCTTTGAGGCTTGTTCGGGATATCCAAATAGCGGAAAACTTCTTCAGAAGTGAAAGCAAGAATCGGCGACAGGATAACGTCCAGGGCCAAGGCGGTATCGTACAAGACCGTCTGGGCAGCCCGGCGGTCCTGGCCGGCTGTTTCATTGGCGTAGAGTCTATCCTTGATGATGTTCAGGTAGAAGGCGGATAGGTCAACAGTACAGAAGTTATGCACCGACCGGTAGACCTGGTGGAATTCATAGTTGTTATAGGCCTCTTTTGCATTGTCGGCAATTTCTTTAAGCCGCAGGAGGGTCCACTTATCCAAGTCGGTCAAGGCATCGGGCGCTACCCGGTCTTTAGCCGGATCAAAGTCAGAAAGACTGCCCAGGATGAAACGGAAGGTATTCCGGATTTTCCGGTAGGCTTCACTGATTTGCTGTAAAATCCCCTGGGAGACGGAAACATCCCCGCGGTAGTCGGCAGAGGCAACCCATAGGCGGAGAATATCCGCCCCCTGCTTGTTGATGACTTCCAGGGGATCGACGCCATTGCCGAGGGACTTACTCATCTTCCGGCCCTGTTCGTCAACCAGGAAGCCGTGAGTCAGGAGTTGCCGATAGGGGGCCTTGCCATTTACAGCAACGGAGGTACATAAAGAGGAATTGAACCAGCCGCGGTGCTGGTCGCTCCCTTCCAGGTACATATCCGCCGGCCAGGAGAGGTCCGGACGGCCACGCAGAACGCCTTGGTGGGTGCTGCCGGAGTCGAACCAAACGTCCATAATATCGGTTTCCTTGCTGAACTGTTGGCTCTGGCATGCCGGGCACTGGTAGCCTGCCGGCAGGAGGTCCTTGGCTTCCCGTTCAAACCAGACATTGGCCCCATGGTCGCGGAAGAGGTCCTGCAGGTGGCGGATGGTCTCTTCATTGATGATGATTTCCCCACAGTCATCGCAGTAAAAGGCCGGAATGGGCACGCCCCAAATCCGTTGGCGGGAGATACACCAGTCGCCACGGTCACGAATCATGTTATAAATCCGTTCCTTGCCCCAGGCCGGGGTGAATTTAATATCATTTTCAATGGCCTGGAGGGCTTCTTCACGGAAGCCATCAATGGAGGCAAACCACTGGGGAGTGGTCCGGAAGAAGGTTGGGGTTTTGCAGCGCCAGCAGACCGGATATTGGTGGTTGATAGTCCCTTGGTGGAGGAGGATTCCCCGGTCTTTCAGGTCTTTTAAAATAGCCCCATTGGCTGTTTTCAAGTCCATCCCTTCAAAGGGTCCGGCTTCAGCGGTCATGTGCCCCTCGTCATCGACCGGAGAGAGGATTTTTAAGCCGTATTCTTGGCCAATCCCAAAGTCTTCCATCCCATGGCCGGGTGCGGTATGAACGCAACCGGTACCGGCATCTGTGGTAACATGAGTCCCCAGGGTCACAATCCCTTCATCGCCGCCATAGGGGGTCTGGTACTTGATGTATTCACAATCGGTCCCTTTAAAGGTGGCTAGAACTTCAGGCTTGGTCTCCAGGCCAATGGCTGCGACCACGCTATCCAGGAGGTCCTTGCCTACCAGGTACTGGCGGTCATCGATTTGAATGAGTTGGTAGTCCAATTCCGGATGGACAGAAACCGCCCGGTTGGCCGGCAGGGTCCAAGGGGTTGTGGTCCAAATGAGAATGTAGGCATCGGTGCTATCAAATAAGCCCTTGGCATCGGTGACTTTAAAGGCCACATAAATAGAGGGCGAAGTTTGTTCCTTGTATTCGATTTCGGCTTCAGCCAAGGCGGTATGGTCATGGGGACACCAGTGAACCGGCTTACTCCCCTTGTAAATATAGCCCTTTTCAGCCATTTTACCGAAAACGCCAATTTCTTCCGCTTCAAAGGCCGGGTCCAGAGTCACATAGGGGTTATCCCAGTCAGCCCGCACCCCTAAGCGCTTAAATTCATCCCGCTGGATATCAACAAACTTCAGCGCATAGTCCCGGCAGGCATCGCGGAAGGCCACCGGATCGCTATTCTTTGCATCCAGGCCGACGTTTTCAATGGCCTTTAACTCAATGGGCAGCCCATGGGTATCCCAGCCAGGCACATAAGGCGTCAGGTAGCCCTGGAGGCTCTTGGATTTATTGATCATGTCCTTAAGGACCTTGTTCATGGTATGGCCTAAATGCAGGTGGCCATTGGCATAGGGCGGGCCGTCATGAAGGATAAAGGTCTCATGACCGGCATTTTTTTCGTTGACTAAGCGGTTAATATCAATATCTTCCCAGAATTTTAAGGTTTCCGGCTCTTTTTTAGCCAGGTTGCCTCGCATGGGGAAATCAGTTTTAGGCAAATTAAGGGTATTGCCGTATGCTTTTTCTTTTTCTGATTTTGCCATATTTACACCTCTTCATAAAATAAAAAAATCGCCCCCAAAAGGGACGAATTGACTCGCGGTACCACCCTCATACCGTCAAAAGATGACGGCACTCGACTATTGTATAACGCCAATAAGACGGCTCCCCTACTCTGTTTTTCAGGTCGCAGCTCCGGGAGGATAAGCCCTGAGGCCGACTCTCTGCCTTCCACCATCGCAGAGTCGCTAAAGCCGGTTATCTCGGACTCCTGTTCCCATCTTTGCTTTGTTCTATAATAGACAATTGCCTTCTCCTTGTCAACACTTATAAGTACCGTTCAATGAGAAGTTTTATATTGCCCTTCTTCGTCGTGCCCGTCGTTGAGCCAATCCTGACCCGGCCATGCCCGCGGACTGCCAGCAGGTCTCCGCCGACCAGGAGGTAATGGCTCCGGTACTCTACCGTATGGTTTACCCGGACCAAGCCGGCGTCGATAAGATCGGTTGCCAGCCGGCGGGAGAGCTGAAAGCTCTTGGCCAGGACGGCATCCAAACGCAGGCTAGGCACAATAAGGACCTGCTCTTCTGTTTTAACTTCCGGCGGGGTCCAAGATTGCCAGTCCCTTTGGGCGATTTGGACCGGTACCCGGCGAACCCGCAAGTCTGAAACAGCCAGGTAGTCGACCAGGTCCAGGTCAATAAAGAAATCACAACCACCCTCCCGGACGAGAATATCCCCCATCTTGTCCCGGGTAAAGCCCAGGGACATCAGGGCCCCCAGGTAGTCCCTGTGGTCGGCCTTTAAGAACTTCGCCGGTCCATCTAGACTCATCAGGGCCAGGTGAAAGTCATCGCTTGTGAGGTCATCTAACATGGAAAAGGCCAAGCGCACCCGCTCGGCCCCCTCCCATCCGCCCCAAGTGCGGACGGTTAAATCTGTCCCGGTAAAAAGCGCCAACAGGTCTTCCGCTTCCTCCCGCGGCATAAAGTCTGACCATTCCGCTTGCCATTTTTTTTGCGCCCGGTGGATGAGGTCCAGCAGGCGCCGCCTTTGCAGGTCATCACTCATAGGGCAGAAACCCCATACAGGAGATGTAAAAAGACCTGATTAAAGGCCAGTCTGACCAAGGCCACCAGCACATAGGCCACCATGGGGGTAAAGTTTAAGGGTGAGAGCAAAAAGCCCGGCATAAACCGTTCGATTAACCGGAAAAAGGGATCTGTCAGGTCGCTGACAAAGGTCACCACCCGGCTATATGGGTCAATCGGCAACCAGGTCATGAAGGCTCGAACGATAATTAGGAACTGGTAGAGCCTACAGGCCAGGTTAACCGCATCATATAAAACGCTTCCAATCGTCATTTTCCACCGCTTTTCTATTGTGACATTTCTTTGGTCCGCCCATAGCTGGCCAAAATCGCCTCAATGAGCCCACTGCGGACACCGGCCTTTTCCATAGCGCAGACGCCGGCAATAGTGGTGCCGCCGGGCGAGGTAACCTTGTCCTTCAGCACAGCGGGATGGGTCTGGTCGGCCAGGGCCAGGTCAGCGGACCCCTTCATGGTCTGGGCCGCTATTTCATAACTGATGGCCCGGGGAATCCCCAAGGCCACCAGGGCATCGGCACAGGCTTCCATAATTTGGAAAAAGAAGGCCGGGCCACAGCCGTTCAAGGCCCCGGCCTTGTCTAAGCCCTCCTCATCTAAAATAACCGTCCGGCCAATGGTATCTAAAATACGCTTGGCCAGGTCAATATCCTCTTGGGAAAGCCCTGGACCAGCTGCCATGACAGTCATAGATGCCGCAACAGAGGCCGCCACATTGGGCATGACCCGGATAAGCCGGTCATGGCCCAGGGCTTGGCGCAACTGCCCCAGGGGCGTCCCGGCTAATAGGGACAGGACCAGGGGGGTCTCCTGACCGGGCGCCAGGGCCAGGTCAAGGTCAGCCAGTTGCTGCGGTTTAACAGCAAGGACAACCACATCCACCTGCCCATATAGATCGCTATTATTGGGCACAAAGCGAACGCCCAAGCGGTCAGCAAAGGCTCGACCATGGTCCCGGTTACGCTGGGAAAAAGCGAGGGTGCAGTCCAGGCCACTGGTCTTGATGGCCGGCATCATGGCCTGGGCCATGGCGCCACAACCAATAAAACCTATATTTTTCACCTAAAAGTCCCCTTTGCCCCGTTGGTGGTTCACCCACTCTGCAATGGTCGGGCCGTAATCGCCATCGTTTAAGCTCCCGCGCAGTTCATTCTCAAGGCTGACACTGGGCGGTACCGCCACAAAAATGGCCCCTTGATCGTTGATTTTTTGGATGGACCCGTTCAGGGCAAAGATGGCCCCGCTGACAAAGTTAACAATATTGACCGCCTCTTCGACTTGGCATTCATGTAAATCGAAAACGACCACCCGATTATCCAGTAAATAGCGGGTAATGGTCTGGGCCTCTTCAAACCGCATCGGTTGTAATAATACTATTTTCATATCGTCACCACCACTATAAGACGCTTCTTCTGTTGCCACCGGTAGGCTGCTGCGAAAGCGGTTCATTGGAGAAAACCGCCGTTCTTCAGTGGCAACCGGCTCATCATAAGCGTTGTAATAATCATTGTCATATGCTTCATCCATATAGGCCTCATTTTCCTCTTCAGTATCAACAAAGCCTACAAAATCTAATAATTTTTTACCAATAGCCATTGCTCTGACCCCCAATTATTTTTTTGCAAAAATAGCGCTGCCAATCCGCACCATCGTTGCCCCTTCTTCAATAGCAACTTCATAATCCCCGCTCATGCCCATAGACAAATGGGTCATAGATACATTGGGGATACCCAAATCTTTATACTTTAAAAACATCTTATATAAGTCCCTAAAATAAGGGCGTAAATCATCTTTGTTATCCAAGTTGGGTGCAATAAACATGAGTCCCTCACATTTTAAGTGGGGAAAGGCTGTAAACTGCTCTAAAAAGCCTTCTACCTCTTCCGGCGCCAGGCCATACTTCTGGTCTTCACCGGCCATATTGACCTGGACCAATACCGGCACAACCACCTCTTTGGCAGCAGCCCGTTTTTCAATTTCCTGGGCCAGGCGGAGGCTGTCTAAGGACTGAATCATGGCCACCCGCCCGACAATCTGCCGAACCTTATTGGTCTGTAAGTGTCCAATCACATGAAAGGGCACCCCTTCACCTTCAAAGGCATCCAGCTTTGGAATGAGCTCCTGGACCCGGTTTTCCCCAAAAACGGTGGCGCCGGCGGCCATGGCCTCACGGATTTCCGACACATCATGAAACTTACTGACAGCAATAATATCTACCGGCTTTTCCGGATGAGGACTTTTTTGCCGGGCCGCTTCTATGCGTTCTCGGATAAGAGAAATATTTTCTTTAATCGACACGAATCAACCCTCACTTTAAAATTTCACCTTCCCGTACCCGGTCAGGCGTGGTCACAATCTTTGTTCCTTTGGGTAAAATCTCGCAAATGATCTTGTCTTTTTGCTCTTGCTTCACTTGAATCATTTGCCATTTGACGACACTATTATTCAAGGTATAGACCCCGGGAATCTTCTTGCCGGATTTGCTGGTTTTAAAAACAACCGCTGACCGGTCAAGTTTTAAAATGCCTTGTTCCCTCTTGTAGGCCTCTGCCTGAACAACCCGTTCCAAGAGGAAGGTATCACTCATGGGGCCCAGGTTCAGGGTGGCCCAATGGTGGCCATTCTTATCTTTTTCAACCTTGAGAACATAGGCCTGGATATCATCCCCTGTATCCGGAAAGCGGATTCGGATGACTTCATCGGCCTTTTTGATGACCTTATTATCTTTATCGGAATAAGAAAAGTACAGGGTCACCGGCTTTAGGTTGTCTACCACTGCCGCGCAGACGGTTCCCTTGGTTACCTCGCGCTTGCCGGCACTTTTACTCTTCTTGCTTTTACTTTCTTCGTAAATATTTTTTAAATCCAGCCCCTTGATGGTCGACACGTCTTCCACTTCTTCATAGCCATCGATGGCATAGTTGACGATGCCGGCGAGGGGGGCCAGGTATTCTTTTTTATATTTTTTATCACTTTGGTCTGTCGTGTAGATGAGGTCGGCGATCAGCTGCTTTTTAGCAACCCGCTCCCCCTGCTCTGCCTTAGGCTCAAAGGTGCCGTCATTTTTGGCTTTGATAAGGCCTGTTTCAGCAAAAACATAACCATAGCCGGGCACTTTTATATCTCGTGTTTCACTTTCAATGGTAACGGTTTCAATTAACGAATGATTGATTTTTGTATAAATGGCACTCCCTGCAACCCATGCCAGGAGGACCACCATAATAATGGCCACAACCCGATGGACCGGGTGCCAGTCAGATAGGGGTAATCGCAGCTTCATGAATCGTCTATCTCCCCTTTATAAGCGAATTTCACTTTCCATTATATAACAAATGAGCACTGAATGTATAGCTTTAATCTCCCCTTATCCGGAATAGAAA
>NZ_JBJUVG010000013.1:0-36189 GCF_046097595.1 Peptococcus simiae | reverse complement strand
TAGCTACCTACTCTATTTTTATACTTTATTATAATAATCCTATTAGAAGGTATCGTCTAGAATTTGATAGACTGGCGCACCTTCACACTCACTGGGGAATCGGGTACCCAATAAAGCAGCAATAGTGGGTGTTACATCGACTTGTCGAATTGTTCGGTCGGTGGTGTAGCCTTTTTTGATGCCTGGCCCGGCGGCAATAAAGAGTGGTGAAACTGATGTGCCAAAATATCCTTGTGATGTTGAGAGGGAATCCCCATGCAAACGGTTAAAACCTTCTTCAATTGAGAAGAAGATATCCCCGCATTCTGGTCCATTGACGCCTAATAGCACCCCATCCTTGTTCCGCAGACAAATACCAATAACGCGTCTACCGGTTGCAGGGTCCCGATAATTATAAAGGTCATTAATAATTTGCTCTTCCAAAGTATACTTATCTTCAGGGGCGACAATGCCTGTCTTGTCTCTCCCTTTAAGATTAATATAGACATAATTAGAACGAATTTGTACGGCTCTTGTTTTTTCCCAATCGACCTCTTGCGTACGGTTACCATTTGCATCTTTTTTCATGACGGTATAACCAAGCTCTTCCATAACGGGGATATTTAATCCGCCATATTCACCGATGAGGGGAGGAACTTCCTCGCCAACGATTAAGCCGTGGTCACTGACGATGAGGATGGTCCAATCTTCATCTAGTAGGTGTAGGAATTGCCCAAAATATTCATCAGTCTGTTCATAGAACTTTTCAATAAAACCTTGATTGACTTTTTCATCGGTATGAGCCCAGGGCGATAGGGTTTTTGCTAAATGCCATAACTGGTGTCCAGCGCAGTCAATATTGTGCAAATGGCTGAATACAACCTCGAAATGCTCATGTTCAATCAGGTAATTAATGCAATCTGCCTGCCACTGATTATAAACCCGCCAAGACGGTTCAAAAACTTTTTCTACGAGTTCACTGTCTTCGCCGCCGATAAGACTTACAGGTGGCACATAGCCAACATTTTGGCAAATAGTATTATGAATATCTACAGGATGCCAAAGCATATCATTAGAAATATCTAAGGCGTTACTAATCCAGACTCGTAACTTACTTCCGTCGGGAGCACACTCTAAAATCTTATACGACCGATAGCAAGGTTTCGTGTCCTCTCCTTTTGTGACATCGTCGACTGCGCTGACAATTTTATCATCATTGCGTATAATGACGATAGGTTCTTTAGACTTTTTATTTTTGAAAATGGCTACTTGGTCGTATTCACCCTTGTCATTTTTTAAGAGTAAGGCTGGACGGCGAATAAGTCCGCCGGAAGTGAGGACTGTAAATTCTAACGCATCTTGTGCTAATTCAGAGGTCCATTTGTCTGTATTAGCAGCCTTTAGAGGTGAATTGACTATATCATAAGCTACCTTTGCACCAATCATCATTTCAGTATCTTCGAGACTATCAACATAGGTTCGGATTTCCCCACCCTTGCGGGCTTCGTCTCCCCACCAGAGTTCCATCATTTCATCGTCGTTATCTCCAACAACCATGTCGTCTATATCTGTCATGATACAGCCCACGCCAGCTGGTTTTTCGACCCGCGGGGCATATTGAACAGCTTCTATAGAAGGGGTGGCTACGATGATTTTTTCCCAATCCATTTGTGCTACGCCCATATTTACAGAACCAGGCTGGGTTCCATCAACAACAGATAATAATTCACTAGAACTGCTTGGTGGCCAAGAACTTCCCGGCCAATGCCATACGAGTGTCTTTTTTCCGGCTTCAGTAGAGACATTCCACATTTGTTCTGCCTCACAGTTGCGACTATCCATATTATAAACAACTGCATCCAAGCTATCAGGGGATTGTCTCCAATAACAAGTAATGCCATGCGTACCTGGGTAAGCACCGGTTGCTAAAGTCGTCCAGCAGGGTGGGGTAATCGTTGGAATTGCCCCTAAAAGAACTAAATCTTCTCTTGCTGAGCCTGCGTCAACGAATTTTTTCATATTGGGCATACGGCCTTCATCCATAAGCCGTTTACCGATACGCGGGTCCATCCCATCAATCCCCAGTACCATTAATTTCTGTGTAAATGCTTCGCGTTTCACATCTCCCACTCCTTTTATATTAAAATTAAGATATTAAATTATATTATTATTGTAATAAAGTAATTTGTGGTTAGGAATTCCGAATTATTGATATGGGATATTTACTTTTCTTTACATCAACAAAGTTTGATAGGAAATGTACTTTATGGCAGAATAGAATCAGCATAATGGAGGCATATAAAAGATGAAACTTGATCAGCTTTATTATTTTTCAGAAGCGGTTAAATACCAATCAATTTCTATTGCTGCAGAAAAAAACTACATTTCCCAACCGACATTGAGTAGTTCAATTAATAAGTTAGAAAGAGAACTAGGAACAACACTTTTGCGTCGTTCCAGTCGTGGTGTAACGCCTACAGAAATTGGTGAAATTGTTCTTGAACAAACGCATCGAATTTTTGATAGCTTGGAGGATATTCAAGAAGCGGTAGAGCTTGCAGAACAACGTGGTACGGTTCGTATTGTTGGAATTCCCTGTATTTCGGACCGCATTATTCCACAAACTATACTTAGATTAAAAGAGCTTAATTTAGACGTTCTTCTATCGATTACAACTGGTGAAAGTACATTAGCGGTGCATCAAGTGGCCTCAGGAGAATCCGGACTAGGGCTAGTTATTCATTATTCGGGGTTAGAGGATACTGCCGGTATCGAGTATCAGCCACTTTTTCGGGATGAGTATATTCTATATGTTGGGCCCTTTTCTCCTTATTGGGACGCAAAATCTATTACTCTAGAAGAGGCTTTAGCACAACCCTATATTGCTTATGGAGAGGAATTTAAACGTAATAACGGTGGTCTAACGGAAATCCTAGGTAAAAGGAGACCGAATATTGTATTACGGACAGATGAGAACGAATGTTTAAAGCGCATGATTGCTCAAGATAATTATGTCGCTTTTTTCCCTAGGTTTATGAGTCGTGATGATTTTTATTATACTAGTGGATTGTTACGCGGGTTGACTATTTCAGATGCCGAATTGGTCTTTGAGGTTGGAGCTGTAACGAGTACTAAGTATAAAATTGATCGGGTTAGTAAAATATTCCTTGAGATATTGAATCGCACAATTAATTGTGATTCAGAACTTTGGCCGTGTATTGAATAAAAATAGCACTGTTCCGAAGGTGTTAAACCATTCAGAGCAGTGCTTTTTTCTTGTATCGTTTTTTTCAATACCCCATATTACCTAATGAATCTTACGTATTATTGACTACTTATATATAATTTAAACTAATGAGAGGCATCAGAGAAAGATTATCAAATTATAAAGAGGGTTGGTGATAAATCATTCAGAGTATTTACTTGACGATTGAGGATTTGGAGGATATTAGGAGGATATTATGAGTAGGAAAAATGATACGGAGAGGATTCCGCAAAGGGGCGTTGCAAAAGTTAATAAATTTGTCATTGCCTTTTCATTGATTATTGTCGCTTGTTTCTATGGTCCAATGATGGTTTTTCAAGAAGATCTACAAGGATTGGCAGATGATTTATATAATTTATTAACTTTTTCAACGGACTGGTTTTGGCAAATTGCAGTAGTTGCTTGCATTATATTTTCAATTTTCCTTATTTTCAGCAAATATGGTGACATTAAATTAGGTGGTCCAGAAGCAGAGCCGGAATTTACGACTTTTCAATGGTTTGCATTGCTTTTCTGCGGTGGTTCCGGAGCCGGTTTACTCTACTGGGGCGTTTTAGAACCGATTAACTACATTGCTGCGCCACCCTTTGGTTTAGAGCCAATGAGTGCAGAGGCTGCTCAGTTTGGTGAAGCGTATGGTATTTTTCACTGGGGGATTAGCTCCTGGGCAACGTTTGTAATCCCGGCTGTTGGTTTTGCTTATATGACCTACGTACGTCGACAACCATATCTGTACCCTAGCTATGCTTGTCGAGACGTTTTAGGGAAGAAAGCTACAGACGGAATCATTGGCCGAGTTATTGATGCTATCGTTATTATTGGGATGGTTGGCGGCGTAGGGACAACCTTGGCTACTTTTTTACCGATGATTTGTGATTTAGGCACATCTTATTTAGGGATTCCGCGTACTTTAGCAACAGATTTGGTTTTTGTCGCAGCCTTTGGATGTATGTTCGGATATAGTTGTTATCGTGGTCTCTACTCAGGATTATCTAAAATTAGTGATTTAAATATGTATGGCATTATTTTAATGCTCCTTGTATTATTTATCCTTGGACCAACGAGTTTTTTACTATCTCAGTATGCAGACTCTTTAGGGGTTCTCTTCCAGAACTTTATTCGTATGAGCCTTTATACAGATCCAATTACAAAAAGTGGGTTTCCACAAAGTTGGACGGTTTTCTATTGGGCTTGGTGGTATGCTTGGGCTATGTACATGGGCCTTTTTGTCGCACGGATTTCTAAAGGCCGTAAAATTCGTACTTTAGTGCTTAATATGCTCCTTACTACGACTTTAGGTTGTTCTATCTATTATATGACTTTTGGTGGGCATACCATTAATTTAATTATGAATAAAAATATTGATTTGCCGGCTATGCTGGAGTCGCAGGGTGGTGTTGCGACGATTACCTATGTCTTAAATCAGATGCCCTTGGCTAAAATTGTCGTGCCTCTTTTAGTGATTGTTATGCTTATTAGCCAGGTGACGGCTGTAGACTCAGTAGCCTTTACCATGGCCCAAATGTGCTGCGACCGGATTGATGATGGCCAAGAACCGCCGAAATGGACCCGGATACTTATGGCGGTTACTTTGGTCCTTTGTGTTTTCGGCCTTTTGCTCGTTGGCGGACAAAGAATTGTGCAACTGTCTTCAATTATGACCAGCTTCCCGGTGGTCTTTATTGAAGCTATTATCGCCGTATCCCTGTTAAAATGGTTTAAAACAGATTTCCAATTACCGAAAGCAGCTCAATTAAAGAAAATCGTTCATTATGATGAAAAAGGTGTTGGTATTGCAAGGGTGGCGAATCTTTCTTTTGAAGAACAAGATGCTAATCAACAAACTGATAACGCAGTTTCTTCTCAAGTTCATAGCAGAGGTGCTATTACAAAATAACGCTTCGCAAGTAAAAACCGCCTCAGTTTTGAGGTGGCTTTTACTTAATAGGACTTGATAAAAGAGTATTGAAGTGAGTCAGCGAAAATAGATCACTTCAATTTGAAGATTCAATTGAAAGGTGGCTGCGTATGTCTATAAGATCATTATCTAATTCTTATGTGGATAGTCTATCAGCAGAAATGCTTAAAAAGCAGTTAGATGCAACTTTTTTCAAAAAAGGTGTACTCATAGCAGTCTTATCAGGGATGTGTTATGGACTTTACACTGCTTTTATGACATTAGGTATGACGAAAGGTGTATGGGCTTATTGGTACGGCAATAATTCCGTATTTCTCTCTGCCTTTGTAGTTACTTATATGCTAGGTGCCTTAGGGAGTGCTGTGAATGATTCTATGAGTGCTTTGTGGGCTCTGGGTCATGCTGGATTGAAAGGAAAGCTGGGTGACTTTATACGTTGCTTAAGGACAAAACCTGGGAGAATAATGATGTTAGCTGCAGCTATTGGTGGGCCGATTTCTTCTGCCGCCTATGTTATTGGCATTCAATTAGCCGGCTCTATTGCTGTTCCTATATCTGCTCTTTGTCCCGCGATAGGGGCAGTTTTAGCAAGAATTCTTTTTAAACAGAAATTGAATAGTAGAATGCTCTTAGGGATATTTATCTGTGTTTTTGCAGGATTTATTATTAGTACTACTGCGGTTGGCCAAGACGCTCCAGAAGGAAGACTTTTGGGTATCATGATAGCGCTTATTGCTGCTTTTGGATGGGGTTTAGAAGGTTGCGTTGCTGGCTATAGCAGCACCTTAATTGATTATGAAATAGGTATTACTATCCGTCAATGTACCTCCGGGCTAGGTAATCTATGTGTCTTGTTGCCTATTTTTGCCTTCATTGGCAATGAACCCTTGACGCTAGGCTTTCAATTATTTGGTAAAGCCTTAACGAGTAGCGCTATATTTTTCTTCATAATTAGCGGCTTCTTTGCACTATTTGCGTATGGGCTCTGGTATAAAGGTAACTCAATGTGTGGAACTGCTTTAGGAATGGCCTGTAATGGCATGTTTTCTTTTTGGGGCCCCTTCTTTTGCTGGATTATTCTTGGCGTATTTGCTGGTTTAGAAGGATGGGCGTTGCCGCCAATTGCTTGGGTAGCCGCTATTATTATGGCATTAGGGATTTTCATTATTGCCGATAATCCCTTAAAGTTTATTCGACATTGCCATCGCATCAACTTAAAGGGTGATCATAGATGAAGTTACCATTAAATTATGCCATTATTAATTATTTTGTTCACTTTGACGAAGGTACCGCAGATGATGTCATGAGAAAACTATCGCCAGACTACAGCAATTATCGCAGCTTTTGTCGATCATCAATTATAGAAACACTTATGACAGCACGAAATAATAACTTATTAGAAGAGGTTCGCTATGAGTTAGATGAAGCTGGCAAATTACAAATATATTATCGGGCAACACCGAATCAGCGCCATACAATTACTTCTTATATAGGTTGTAATTCCTATTGATTCATTCAGCTAGAGGTATAAAATGCATTTTTGTTTCACAATACAGAGGCTCTGAAAGATGCTTTGATTAGATTGATGTCATTGTTGGGTTGGTGTGTATTTCGCTTACTCTTGTACAGGAAATGAATTTTTTTGACAAATAGCTTGCTGCTATAGGTGGCAAGCTATTTTTATGAGGTTGGAAAACCGCACTTTAACCGGCCGGAAAGCGGGGCATGCTTGTATTTCCCTAAGGGGTTCAGCTATAATAGGTGCAGACTAAAAAGGTATTTATATATGCCTAAAAATAAAAGGGAGGTGGAGAGGTGTTAGCCACTTTTAATCAGGACCAGTTTTACCTGGAACTGGACCGCCTGTTTCAAACCGGCGATGCTGCAGCGATAGAGGACTTCCTTGTCCAGCAGGCTAACCTGGCCAAGGAAAGCGGCGACCATGCCGGGATTATCGCTGTCAACAATGAATTAGGGGGCATTTGGCGGGCCCAGGGCAAGTACGATGAGGCCCGCTATCTTTATGAGCAGATTTTATCCATGATGATTGACGCCGGCCTCCAGGATAGCGTCCATTACGCCACGGCCCTCCTTAATACCGGGGATGTTTACCTGGCCCAAGAGGACTACGTTTCGGCCGACCGCTACTTTGACCAGGCCGAGCAATTATACCGGGATTTGGGCTATGCAGAGGCCTATCCCATGGCCGCCCTCTATAATAACCAGAGTGTGGCGGCCCGCCAGCAGGGCCGGTATGCCCAAGCCCGTCAACTCCTGGTCCAGGCCCTGGCCATTATTGAGCAGGTCCCTGAAGCCGCCGCTGAAGTGGGCACTAGTCTCCTTAATATCGGTCAGCTGGACCTTTTAACCGGTAACCTGGCTGAGGCCAAGACCCAGCTGGAGCAAGCCCTGGCCCGGTATGCAGCCCTTCCCCAGGGAAGGGATATCCACCAAGGCCAGGCCTTCCATGCCCTGGCCCAAGTCTATGACCAGCTAGGGGACTATTCCCAGGCCCAGGCCTATACCCAAAAGGCCCTGGAAGCCCTCGCCCGCGACTTTGGCTCCAACCACCCGGCCTACAAAGACTTAGAAGCCTTTCAACAACAAATAGCCGAGAAAGCCGGCGAAGGAAAATGAAGGGACTAGACTTAGCTAAAGGCTATTATGAAGAAGTGGTCAGGCCCATGCTGGAAAAAGATTTCCCACAGCTTGTGCCGGTGATTGCTGCCGGCTTAGTAGGGGAAGGATCTGAGTGTTTTGGCTATGACGATGACTTGTCCCGGGACCATGACTTTGGCCCGGATATCTGCTTATGGCTAACGGAAGAAGCTTTTGGGCAGGCAGGCCCTGCCCTTGCCCAGGCCTATGCGGCCTTACCGGATAGCTTTCGGGGTTATATGCGGAAGCCAGCTGGCCCGGAAGCGGCTCATCGTCGAGGGGTCATGTCAGCGAACTCTTTTTACCGGCGAGCCTTAGGCGGTATTGAGGAGCCATTAACGACTCTAGACTGGTTTAAAATCCCTCAAGGGGCGCTAGCCACAGCAACGAATGGAGAGGTCTGGATGGATCCTGCCGGTTTATTTACGGCTCGGCGTGAGCTGCTCATGTACCAGTATCCGGATGACGTACGTAGGAAAAAATGCGCTAGCCGCCTAGCTCAGATGGCCCAGAGTGGCCAATACAACTATCCTCGGGCCTTGCGCCGTCAAGATATGGGCAGTGCCTACCTGGCCTTGGCTGAATTTGTCAACCATGCCTTGGCTGCCCTCTTCCTTTTAAATGACCGCTACATGCCCTTTTACAAGTGGCGGTTTCGTGCGGCCCGAGACTTACCCCGGCTTCATAAGGTTTACCAAGCCCTATCAACTATTGTAAGGCAGGGGCCTAGCCGGGCGGAGGGGTCAGATACCCTTCTTATGGTTGAGGCCATTTGTCAAGATATCGGACAGGCCGTAGCAGACCGCTACGAATTAGCCCAAAGGGATACTTTTCTCATTCCCCTAGCTGAGGACCTGGCCGCCAGTGTGTCAGACCCAGCCTTGAAAAAACTACCCTTATTGTTTGATATAGAATAGAGGAGGAGCATGCCAACAAAAGACGCCTTAATTCAGGCATTAATTGACCTGGAGTGGTCATTTTTTACCCAAGTCCAAGGACTGAACGGGCGGGCCCTATGCCAGGAAAACCCGCAGACCTTTGCTATTATGCGGCGGGCCCAACACCAGATATTTTCTGAAAAGACCCTGGACGCTCTTATGAATGATTTGTTAGATGCAGCTGAGGCCGGGCGTAACCCGATGACAGAAAAATATGCCCGGATGATGGAACAATCCGACCCAGACTATTTTGCTAGGGAGCTAGCCTTAGAATGTCCAACCTTGTCCGCAGAAAAAGCAACTACGCTCCAGGCTCTGCGGCAGTTATTTGCCGATGCTCAGAGTGCTTTTTCTGAGAACGCAATGGCGCAGCAAGTGCGGGGGCGGGTAGCAGTAAGTGGAGCTGGTGAAGTTTCCGGTCTAGACTATCTCATGGGTGAGCTGGCGACCTGGTCTATGGTAACTCTTAGCTTGGCCCTTGCAGATATCAAGGCTTGGCAGGCGGCAGGGCGAAATCCTGTAGAGGCGATTGTTGCCTATACCGTAGATGCTTATAGAGGAAAGGACACAGGAGAAGTCTAGAAAACTTGCTATTCTTATAGGTATAGGCAGTCTGTGTTAAAACAGAGGCGAAGAGACGTCGGGCTGGTTCATAGCAGAGTAGGGAAGTGTTTGGAAAAAGTAACAAATTTTACCTATTTTATAAAATTGTCCGACTTTTGTAATAAATAATCATGAAAGCTTGCGGTTTTAATTGAGTTTTTGGTGAAATCGTTGCATAATAAATAGTAATAAAAGGTACAAGCTTGTACTAAAAGAATGGAGGAGTCACTGGTGAACGTAGAATTATGGACCGCGCTCTTGTTTTTGGGGCTAGCTGTTTTTTTATGTGCAGCTGGGATTGGTGTCAGCCTGCTCCTGAGCCCGCATTATTATAAGCCGGCCGGGCAGTATGAGGCCTTTGAATGCGGCGTCGATACGGAAGGCACAGGATGGGTACAGTTTAGGGTCAGCCATTTTTTGTATGCCCTGATTTTCCTGCTCTTCGACATTGAAGCCCTCTTCTTTTTCCCGATTGCCTTGATTTTCAAGGATATTGGGGTCTTGCCCTTAGTTGGGGCAGTGGTATTTTTGTTGATCATTTGCTTAGGACTTTGGTATGAATGGAAAGAAGGTGCCCTGGAATGGAGTTAAAAACATCTGATGGCTGGTCGGACTCAACACGGGTTGAACCGTCGCCGAGTATTAATCACCTGGATGAAGCAACCCGGGCTGAAATGGACCGGTCAGTGATTTTAACCACCTTGGATTCGGTTCTGGACCAGGGGCGTGCCCGGTCCTTTTGGCCGGTAACCATGGGGCTCGCTTGCTGTGCAATCGAAATGATGGCCTGCGGTGGTGCCCGCTTTGACTTGGCCCGCTTTGGCTATGAAGTTTTCCGTCCTTCGCCCCGCCATGCCGACTTAATGATTGTGGCCGGGACGATGACCAAACGCTTGGCCCCGGTGGTTAAACGGGTGTATGAACAAATGCCCGAGCCCAAGTATGTGATTGCCATGGGCAACTGTGCCATTTCCGGTGGCCCCTTTGCCGGTAGCTATGCTGTGGCCAATGGCTGCGACTGGATGATTCCGGTAGATGTTTACTTGCCCGGCTGCCCGCCGCGTCCGGAAGCCTTGATTGAAGCCTGCCTCAAATTACGGGAACGGGTTGTCCATCCGGAAGTAGCGAAGGAGGAGAGGTAAGTGAATCTAGACCAGCAATTCAAGACCCTTCAGCCGGTCGAAGATCCGGGTCCTAACCCGACTTATCTTTGTGCCCGGGAAGACTTGGTGGAGACGGCCAAGGCCTTAAAGAGCTCCTTAGCGCCCTTATTTTTAGTGGATATTACGGCTTTAGAGCGGGAAGATGACTTATGCGGGATATACCATTTCATGAACTTAAATGATTATATTATTTTTCGCATTACCGTTCCCATGTCGAAAGAAGACCTCCACCTCCCAACCTTAAGTGAGGTTTACCCTTCAGCGAATGAGCTGGAGAGAGAGGTGTATGACCTTTTCGGCGTGATTTATGATAACCATCCCGACTTAAGACGGGTCCTCTGTGCGCCGGACTTTGAAGGTCATCCCTTACGCAAAGACTACGTCTCCAATACACGTGATTAAAGGAGGCATGAGGAGATGAAAGAAAATCTATCGATGCACGACCGGGCCCAGCTGACAGAAGCGGACCAGGTGGAGGCCTTACGCGCCCAGCAAAATGCCCTGCGGGATGTATCCCAAACCCACCATCCGTCAGAACCCTTCGTGTTTAACCTAGGCCCCCAGCACCCCTCAACCCACGGGGTCTTCCGGGCCCATATGCATATGGATGGGGAACATGTTTTAGCGGTGGATAATGTCATCGGCTACCTACACCGGGGTATTGAAAAAATCGCCGAGCAAAAAACCTGGGCCCAGTTTACCCCCTATACGGACCGGTTAGACTACCTGTCCCCTATTTTGAACGAATGGGGCTACCTCATGGGGGTAGAAAAACTCATGAACTTAACCATTCCGGAGCGGGGCGAGTATGTCCGGGTCATCTTAGGGGAATTGCAGCGGGTGGCCAACCACTTGGTTTACCTGGCCTCCTTTGCCCTGGACTTAAACGGCTACACCGCCTGGATGTATATGTTCCGCGAACGTGAAAAGATCCTGGATATTTTAGAGGCCTACTCCGGCAGCCGGATGAACAACCACGCCCTCCGGATTGGCGGCGCCCCGACGCCCCTACCTGAAGGCATGGAAGGTATGATTACCCGCTGGCTGGACGGCTTTCCGGCGGCCATGGATGACTTTGCCAATGTGGTTCACGGCAATGAAATCTTCCAGGCCCGGGCGAAGAATGTGGGGATCATTGATGTGGATACCTGCATGAAGTATTCCGTTGGCGGGGCCAACTTACGGGCCGCCGGCAAACCGGCTGACCTGCGTAAAGACCGGCCTTACAGCGTCTATGACCGCTTTGACTTTAAGGTCATCACCCGGGAAAACGGGGATTCTTTTGACCGCTACATGGTCCGTTTCTATGAAATGGAAGAAAGTTGCAAGATTATTCGTCAGGCCCTGGACCAAATGCCCAAGGAAGGGCCGACCATGGCCAAGGTGCCTAAGATGATTAAGGTGCCCAAGGGTGAGGTCTATGCCCAGATTGAAGGGTCCAAGGGCTGGCTTGGTTACTACATTGTTTCCGATGGCGGCATGAAGCCCTCCCGGATCCGGATTCACGGGCCCAGTGTCATGAGCCTCTTTGCGATTCCGGCCATTGTAGACGGCATGCTCTTGCAAGACTATATCAGCACCCTGGCCAGCATTGACATCGTGCTGGGTGAAGTGGACCGTTAGGAGGTGGCAGGATGCTTAATAACTTATTTATCAATATCGGCAGTGCCATCTCCGGCTGGATTGTGAATTTAGGCGGGTCCCCCATGCTTGGGGACTGGATTGTTCGCATTTTGGCTGCAGTGGTTATTCTGGTCTTTTTACTTTGTAACGTTATCGTGCTGGTTTACCTGGAAAGAAAGTTTTCCGGCTTTTACCAGGAACGGCTTGGTCCGAACCGGGTCGGTCCGGCGGGTATCTTCCAGCTCTTTATGGACATCCTCAAGCTCGTCAGTAAAAACACCTATACCCCTAAGAATGTAGACAAGCTCCTCTACAACTTAGTGCCCCTGGTGGTTTTTATCCCGACCATGCTCTGTTTTATGGTCCTGCCCTTTGGCGCCGGGATGACGGTGGTAGACAGTGAAGTGGGTCTGCTTTTCTACTTTGCTGTCAGTGGTTTAACCACCTTTATCCTGCTCACCAGTGGCTGGGCTGCCAATAACAAGTACACCCTCATGGGTGGGATGCGGGCCACCCTGCAGATGATTTCTTATGAAATCCCTCTCATTTTCTCAGTTATCGGTATTGTGATGATTTGCGGCAGCATGAACTTGAACGAAATTGTTCAAAACCAAATCGACCATGGTTGGTTTATTTGGCGGCAGCCGCTGGCCTTCCTGATTTTCCTCGTCGCTTCTACGGCGGAAATGAACCGGAACCCCTTTGACTTACCGGAAGGGGAACAGGAATTGGTTGCCGGCTACCAAACCGAGTATTCCGGCATGCGCTTTGCCTTCATGTACCTGGGCGAATATGTGGCCCTCCTGGCCATGTGCTGGCTTTCTGCCGTCCTCTTCCTGGGTGGTTGGCATGGTCCCATTTTACCCGGTTGGATCTGGATCATCATCAAGACCTATGTCTTTGTCTTCATTAACATGTGGATCCGCTGGACCTACCCGCGGATTCGGATTGACCACCTGATGAAACTCAACTGGAAGGTCCTTATCCCCCTGGCCATTGCCAATATGGCCATTACCGGTATTGCCCTTAAAATTGTACAGTCATTAGCGTAAGGAGGTGCTTCTTTTGTACGGTACAGGACTATTAAAGGGACTGGCGGTGACGATTCGGCACTTCTTTTCGCCTAAATTCACTGAGCAGTACCCTGAAGAAAGGCCGAATTTACCCCCGGCCAGTCATGGCTTTTTTGCCTATGACTATGATAAATGTATTGCCTGCAAGCTCTGCGAACGGGCTTGCCCGAACCAGGTCATCCATATTGAAACGGAGAAAGACGAAAACAATAAAAACAAGGTCACCAAGTACGATATGGATATCTCCTACTGTTTATACTGTGGTCTGTGCATTGAAGCATGCCCGACCCAGGCCTTGCTGAATGCAAGAAACTTTGAAATTTCCGTTTATCACCGGGAAGGCACCGACTACGATTTCTTAGAAGCCCTTCCCCATGATATGAATGTTGAATTTGAACGGGTGCAAAAGGACTACTTTGACGCCCACCCGGCTGCTTACACCGTTGACCGGCCCAAGGCCGAGAAACCGGCCCCGGACCCCAATGCCCCTAAGCCCAAGCCCAAGGCTGCACCGGCTAAGGCGGCCGCTGATCCGGCTAAGCCGGCAGACCCGGCGCCGGCAAACCAGACAAGCAGTGAAAAACCGGCTGCCGCCCCAGAGAAGGAGGGAGAAGCATGACATCAACCATTTCTCCCGCATTGTTCTACTTTTTTGCGGTTATCCTGGTGGCCAGCGCCCTAGGCATGGCTGTGTCTCGGAATTTATTCCGGACGGCCCTGCTCATGCTGGTGACCTTCGCTTCAGTCGCCGGCATTTATGCCAGCATGCATGAAAAATTCCTGGCTGTGGCCCAGCTTCTGGTTTATGTGGGGGCCATTACCATCCTGATTATTTTCGGGATTATGCTGACCAAGTCTTATGGCATTCGGACCCTGACCAACCCCTTTGCTAAAACAGCAGTTGGGGGCGGGGTGGTTGCAGCAGCCCTCTGCTTTGTGGTGAGCATGTGCATCCGCATCCTGCCTGCCCTGCCGGCAGGGACCATTGCGGTGCCCTCAATCTACCGTATTGGTATCAGCCTTTTCGGGGTACACATCCTGGCAACCGAACTAGCCGCTGTCTTGCTCTTGGTGGCTATGATTGGAGCCCTGATGATTACAGAAAAGGGGGATGATGCTAAATGATCGGCTTAACACATTATCTTTTTCTGGCATTATTGCTTTTCTGCATAGGGCTCTTTATTGCCCTCTCCAGACGGAACCCCATTGGGGTTTTGATGGGGGTTGAGCTCATGCTCAATGCAGTCAATATCAACCTGGTCGCCTTTAACCGGTTCCTGAACCCGGAAGTGGCGGTCGGCTACGTTTTTGTTTTACTCATCATGGTTGTGGCGGCTGCAGAGGTGGCAGTGGGCCTGGCCATTGTTATGAAAAACTACCGCGAACGCGGCCGGTCTGACCTCAGCGACATCGACTGGTTGAAATGGTAAGGGGAGGAGGAGAATAGAATGACTATGAATGATACATGGTTTTGGATCAACCTAGCTTGGCTACTGCCGATTATTCCCCTCGTTGTCTTTGCCGTGACCGGTCTCTTCACCCAGAAGAATAAACCGTTAACCCTGGGTCTGGTCATCGGGTCTTTTGCCGTAGACGCCGTCATTGCGACCGGGATTGCCTATGAAGTCTATGTTCAAAAGGCAGCCACCATGCTGGCCCCTATTGAATATGGCCTCACCTGGATTAAAATCCCCGGGCTGACCATTGACTTGGGCGTCCTGATGGACCCCCTGACAGCTATGATGCTCTTTGTGGTAACGGTGATTTCCCTCCTGGTATCTATTTATTCCATCGGTTACATGGAAGGAGACCCGGGTACCCCGCGCTTCTTCACCTACCTGTCGGTTTTCGTGGCTTCCATGTTGATCCTGGTTTTAGCCAACAACTACTTTATGATTTTTATCGGCTGGGAACTGGTAGGTCTTTGCTCCTACCTGCTCATTGGTTTTTACTATCAAACCTTCAGTGCAGCAGCTGCCAGCCAAAAGGCCTTTCTTTTTAACCGGATTGCCGACTTCGGCTTCATGGTTGGTTTCTTTCTGCTCTTTGCCCAGTTCGGGACCTTTAACTTTACCGAGCTGGCGGAAAAAATTCCGACGGCAGAGGGGACCCTCTTTATTGCCATTGCCGGGATTCTGGTCTTTGTTGGGCCCATCGGTAAGAGTGCCCAGTTCCCCTTCCACGTTTGGTTACCGGACGCCATGGAAGGGCCGACACCGGTCTCTGCCCTGATTCACGCCGCCACCATGGTTGCTGCGGGGGTATACCTCTTAAGCCGGCAATTCGTCCTCTTCCAAGCCTCTGAAGCGGCGATGACAGTTGTCCTGGTCATCGGTGCCTTTACCTCAATCTTTGCCGCCTCCATGGCCCTGGTCAATAACGACATCAAACGGGTCCTGGCCTTTTCAACCTTGAGCCAGCTGGGCTACATGGTTATGGCTGTCGGCTTAGGCTCCATGACGGCGGCCATGTTCCACCTGGGCACCCACGCCTTCTTCAAGGCCCTGCTCTTCTTAGGCGCCGGCTGCATCATCCATGTGGTAGGCTCCAACGATATGTCCCAGATGGGCGGCCTGCGCAAGCATATGCCGAAAACCACCTGGACCTTCTTAATCGGGACCCTGGCCCTGTGTGGGATTGTTCCTTTTGCGGGTTTCTGGTCTAAGGACGAAATCATCGCCACTGCCTTTACCAATGGCCATTATTTCACCTTTGTCATCGCCGAAGTGGTCGCCTTTATGACCTCCTTCTATATGTTCCGCCTGGTCTTCCGGACCTTCTTCGGTGAGAATAAGACGGATAAGAGCCGGCATTTACATGAATGCCCGGCAACCATGACCACGCCGCTTATTGTCCTGGCTGTCTTTGCCATCTTTGGTGGCTTTGTCGGGGCCCCCTTTATTCAAAACGGTTTTGCTTCTTATATCTTCTACGGACAGGCCCACCATCCGGAAGCCAACTGGTTCGTTATTTGCGTATCGACCATCATGGCCCTGGGCGGGATTTTCCTGGCCTACCTGATTTACTATAAGAAGGCCATTTCCGCAGAAGCGATTGCCCATCGGTTCAGCGGCATTTATACCATCCTCTACAACCGGTACTATGTAGACGAATTCTACGGCTGGGTTTTCCATAAACTCGTCCTGGGCTTCTCTAAATTCTGTAAGTTCTTCGATGAAGTCATCATCGACGGCTTCCTGGATTTCTTAGCCACTGTCACCAAGTGGGGCGGGTCCAGACTGCGTCGCACAGAAACCGGGAATCTACAGACCTATGCCTTGGTCATGTTTGCAGCTGTGATCATCCTGGTTCTGTGGAAAGCTATTCCGATGTTGGGAGGGATATAAATGGGCTTCCCGATTTTATCAGCCATTTGTTTCATGCCGATTTTGACGGCGCTCATTGTTTTCTTCATTCCGCAACATAACTTGCGCGCACTGAAAACGGTTCCTATTGTTATGATGGGCTTGAACCTCATCCTCAGCTTATACTGCTTTATTAGCTACGATGTAGCGGCCGGCGGTTTCCAGTTTATAGAAAAAATCGCTGTGGTACCGGACCTGGGTATCAACTACATTATGGCTGTGGACGGTATTTCCATGCCCCTGGTATTACTGACCAGTATGATTATCTTTGCCGGTACCTGTATCTCTTTTGATATGGATGACCGGGTCAAGGAATTTTATATCTTCTTAATGATCCTGGTCACCGGGGTTTATGGGGTCTTCTTAACCCAAAACCTCCTCTTCTTCTACATTTTCTTCGAATTCGCCTTGGTCCCCATGTATCCCCTTATTGGGATTTGGGGGTCCAAGCGGAAAGAATATGCCGCTATGAAGCTGGTTCTCTACCTCTTAATCGGGTCGGTCTTTGTCCTGATTGGGATTATCACCATGTACCTCTATGCGGCCCAACCGGAGGCCCTGGGCTTCTATACCCTGGATATGCAGGCCCTCTTTGATGTCAACTATCCGGCCAACATTCAAATCTTTGTCTATGGCCTGATGGCCCTGGGTCTGGGCTTCCTGGTTAAAATGTTCCCCTTCCACACCTGGAGCCCCTTGGGCTACGCTGCAGCGCCGACAGCGGTTTCCATGCTGCACGCCGGGGTTATCGTTAAGCTGGGGGGCTACGGGCTGATTCGCCTGGCGGTATCCTGTTTCCCGGATGGCGCCCACTTCTGGGCCCCGGTCATCGCCCTCCTGTGTATGGTCAACATTGTCTATGGGGCCTGCATCGCCCTGGTACAACATGACTTGAAGCTTCTCGTCGGGTATGCCTGCGTGAGCCATATGGGCTATATCCTCCTGGGGGTAGCCACCTTAAATGCCATGTCCCTGTCCGGGGCTGTGAGCCAAATGGTGGCCCACGGTCTGATGACCAGCTGCTACTTTGCCTTGATCGGCTATATTTACCACCAGGCCGGCACCCGCGACCTGACCCGCTTCCAAGGCCTGGCCAAGCAGATGCCGAAAATGGCAGTGGCCTTCTCCATGGTCTCCCTGGCCTGCCTGGGTCTACCCGGGATGTTCAACTTTGTCGCTGAGTTCCTGATCTTTATGGGGTCCTTTACCTCTGAAAAGGTCATCTTCGGTTTCCTCAGCTACAGGGTCCTATCCATTATCGCCATCAGTGGGATTGTCATTACGGCCACCTACTGCTTACGGGCGGTTCGCCGGATGTTCATGGGTCCGCGCGATCCCCAGTGGGATCACATGAAGGATATTCATGGCATTTACCTGGTGGCCCCGGTGGTCCTCCTGGCCGGCCTGCTGGCCTTCGGGATCTGGCCTTATCACATCACTGATATGGTTCAATCCGGTGTGGCCCCCATGCTTGTGAAACTATCTCAATCAACGATGGGAGGGATCTTCTAATGGGACTTTTAGCGAATATTTTCCCGGAACTTTCCGTCGTCGTCCTAGCGATTGTTATGATCGTGGTGAAGCTGGTTACCGGGTGTAACCAGGCCAAGGTGTACGGGGGCCTGTCTGTGGTCTGGCTCGCCGCCACCATTGCCGTCATGGTCCTCAACCCGGCGGAAGGGGTCCTGACCTGGGGGCGGATGCTCTACATCGATACCTGCGCCAACTACTTCCGCGTGATTATCCTCATTTCTGCCATCCTAGTCCAATTGGCTGCCATCAGCTATGTAGACAAGCTGGGCTACCGGAAGGCTGAATTCTTCGCCCTGCTGAACTTCTGCCTCTTGGGCATGATGGTTTTTGCGGCTGCAGGGGACTTAATTACCATGTACCTAGGCCTTGAAGTGATGACCATGAGCTTTATCGTCCTCATCGCCTTTGTCCGTCACGACAACCTGGCCACTGAAGGGGGCATGAAGTATCTAATCCTTTCAGCCATGTCTTCAGCGGTCATGCTCTACGGGATGAGCGTGGTCTACGGCTACTTCGGGACCACTGTCTTTGCAGATATGGCTGTCGGCGGCGGTCAGGAAAGCCGTCTGTCCGCCTTCCTGGTCATGGGGATTGTGATGATCATGGCCGGCTTTGCCTTCAAAGTCAGTGCCGTCCCCTTCCACATGTGGGCCCCGGATATCTACCAGGCAGCACCCACGCCGGTCGCCGGTTTCCTGGCTGTCGGCTCTAAGGCTGCAGCCCTGGCCTTACTGGCCCGGATGCTCCTCATCTTATTCCCGGAC
The DNA here is from genome assembly GCF_046097595.1 of Peptococcus simiae. Classification (NCBI taxonomy): domain Bacteria; kingdom Bacillati; phylum Bacillota; class Clostridia; order Eubacteriales; family Peptococcaceae; genus Peptococcus; species Peptococcus simiae. The sequence continues at coordinate 17,307 of NZ_JBJUVG010000013.1, read as the reverse complement.
TACCAGGCCATGTGGGCCCCGGTCCTTGTGGCCTTTGCCCTCCTGTCGGTCATTTTCGGGAACCTGGTGGCCATTGCCCAGAAAGACGTGAAACGGATGCTGGCCTATTCATCCATCGCCCAAGTCGGCTACCTGCTCTTGGGGATCCTGGCCGCCAGCCACTTCGGTACCATGGCCATGATGTACTACATTACGGCCTATGTCTTCGCCAACACCGGCGCCTTTATTGTCGTCAGTGCCTGGGAAGAGAAGGAGAGTACCACCTGGCGGGATGATTATGTAGGCATGAGCAGTCGGTCCCCCTTCCTGGCGGCCGCTATGTTCGTCTTCCTGGTTTCCCTAGGGGGCCTGCCGCCTATGGGTGGGTTCATCGGTAAGTTCTTACTCTTTACCGCCACCATCCAGGCCGAATACCTCCTGGTTGCCCTCATTGCCCTGCTGATGAGCATGATCAGTGTTTACTACTACTTCCTGGTCGTCAAGGCCATGTATGTGACCAAGCCGGCTGACGGGGCCAATCTCCAGCATGTCTCCATGAGCAATGGGATTTTCATTGCCCTGGTGGTTTGCGTGGTGATGAGTGTCGTCCTGGGCCTCTTCTTTGGTCCTGCTATGACCCTCACCATGACCGATGCCAGCTCGTTAATTATGTAATTGAATACTGTACTAGGCTAAAGAAAAGGACCGGTTCTCTTAGAGAACCGGTCCTTTTTTGGCTTAAGAGGCGGATTTTCTTTATTTATGAGTAATTACTGAAGGGTATTATTGGCAGGGGTCCTTTTTTATGTTATTATAAATATGACTTTAAAAAATAAAGAACAGTTAATATCGTAGAGAGGAGCATGTGTATGATAGAGTTCAAGAACGTTAAGAAAGTCTATCCGGGCAATTCTGTTGCCGTTAAGGATGTTAACCTGACCCTGGAAGATGGTTCTTTTAACGTCTTTATCGGCACGAGCGGTAGTGGGAAGACCACCTGCCTGCGGATGATTAACCGGATGATCGACCCCTCCGAAGGGGCTGTTCTCATCAACGGTAAGTCCACTAAGGAAATCAATGAGGTGGCTCTGCGTCGGCAAATTGGCTATGTCATCCAGCAAATCGGCTTGATGCCCCATATGACCATTTATGAAAATATTATTATGGTGCCTAAGCTCTTAAAGTGGCCGGAAGAAAAAATGCGGGAAGTGGCCCTGCGCCTTATGAAACGGGTCAACTTACCGGAAAGCTACCTGGACTTGTACCCCAATGAACTCTCCGGCGGCCAACAGCAGCGGGTAGGGGTCATCCGGGCCCTGGCCGCAGACCAGGAGATTATCCTCATGGATGAACCCTTCGGCGCCCTGGACCCGATTACCCGGGATGCCCTGCAGAACCTGGTCAAACGACTCCAGCAGGAAATGGGTAAGACCGTGGTTTTCGTCACCCATGATATGGACGAGGCCCTGACCCTGGCTGACCAGATTGTCATTATGGACCATGGCGAAGTGGTCCAAAAGGGCACGCCCAATGAAATCCTGGCCAACCCGGCCAATGATTTCGTGACCGACCTCATCGGGGAAGACCGGCTCCGCCAGGCCCGGTTTAATACCGCCACGGTCCGGGAAATCATGTATACCAAGCCCATTTCCATTAACCCGGAGGCCAGCCTCCGCGATGCAGTTCTCCTCATGCGGGAAAAGCGGGTTGACTCCCTTTTTGTAACCGATGACAAGGGCGTCCTCATTGGCTACCTGGATATCTTTGACGTGGAACACGTGCGCCAGCTGCAAGGGACTGTGCGTGATTATATGAAAGACTGCTACTACCTACCGGATACGGAAGTGGTCCGGGAGGCCATTTATGTCATCAACACCCTGGGCTTTAAAAACCTGGCCGTGGTTGATGGCCAAGACCGGTTGGTCGGGATTATCACCCGGGCCATTGTCGTTGACCTCATTTACGACAGCATGTGGGGCGATGACGAAGACTGCTGTATCGGGAAAGACATTGTTCAAATGACCTCTGCCGATGACGATTCCGGCGAGGAGGCGTAGCGTATGTGGGCTTTTCTAGTCGATAACGCCAGCCTTTTACTCCAGAAAACCGGTGAGCACTTTTTTATTTCCATCATTGCCCTGGGCCTGGGCGCAGCGGTTGCCATTCCCCTGGGAATGTTTCTGACCCAGTATCGCCGCTTTTCCGGACCGATTATTGGCTTTGCTTCAATCCTACAGACCATCCCGTCCCTGGCCCTCCTGGCCCTGATGATACCCCTCTTTGGCGTTGGTCGCTTGCCGGCCATCGTAGCCTTGTTTATCTATTCGCTCCTGCCCATCCTGCGGAATACTTACCTGGGCTTGAACAGCGTCCCGCCGAACATCATTGATGCGGCCCGGGGGATGGGGCTCACCCGTCACCAGCGGATGGTCCGGGTCCGGCTGCCTCTGGCAGCGCCGGTCATCATGTCCGGCGTCCGCCTGTCCGGCATCTATGTCATTGCCTGGGCAGCCCTGGCTTCCTACATTGGTGCCGGGGGCCTGGGGGACTTTATCTTCACCGGTCTGAATGTTTATAACAAGAATATGATCATCTTGGGGACTATCCCGGTAACCCTCCTGGCCCTCCTGGCCGACTTCCTGCTGGGCCTCTTGGAAAAAGCGGTGACCCCGCGGACCAGCAGCCGTGGCAGAAAGGAGGCAACCTCTTGAGACAGCTAAAAAAATTAACGGCCGCTTTACTGGCCCTGACCTTTTTACTGACGGCCGGTTGTGCCCTGCCCGGTCTGGGGAGTTCGACCCGGTCCGGGATTGTGGTGGCCAGCGGCAGCTTTGCTGAACGGCAGATCATGAGTGAAATGACCGCTGAAATGATCCGCCACTACCTGCCGGATGTGGATGTATCCGTCATCAATAACCTGGGGTCAGCGACCCTGGTCAACCAATCCCTGGTCCATGGGGATGCCAACGTGGCCGGCTGCATGTACACCGGCACCTCCCTCACCGGGGAGCTCAACATGCCTCCGATTACGGACCCGGAAAAGGCCTTCAAGGCCGTTGTTGACGGCTATGACCAGCAGTTTGACTGCAAGTGGTATAATTCCTTCGGCTTTGCAAATACCTATGCCTTTATGGTTACCCGCGAACTGGCTGAAAGAGAGAACCTCTCCAAGGTCAGCGACCTGGAACGGTTAAAAGATACCCTCAAGGTAGGGGTCGACACCCACTGGCTCCGCCGGGAAGGGGACGGTTATGAAGCCTTTCAGGATATTTACGGCTTTGCCTTTAATAATATGCACTCCATGGAATTAGGCCTGGTTTACAGTGCGGTCCATGCCGGCGAAGTGGACTGCGTTTTAGGTTATTCGACCGATGGCCGGATCAATGCCTTTGACCTGGTCCTTTTGGAAGATGACCGTCATCTTTTCCCGCCCTATGATGCCAGCCCGGTGGCCACCCATGATGTTCTGGAAAGGTATCCTGAGCTGGATGGGGTCTTGAAGAGAATGCACGGGGTCATCAGTTCTGAAACCATGCAAAAATTAAACCGGCGGTCTGACGAAGACCATGTCGAGCCGGCCATTGTCGCTAAAGAATACCTGGAAGAAAACAACTACTTTGAAGACCGGGGAAAGGGGGATAAGTAATGGGCGCCTTACAAGATTTACTGGCCTACTACAATGCCAATAGCAGCTACCTGTGGCTCCAGTTCCTGCGCCACTTCCTGATTTCCCTGTACGGGGTCTTCTTTGCCGCCCTGATTTCTATCCCGGCAGGCTTTGCCATTGCCCGACGGGCTAAGATGGCCAGTTGGCTCATTTCCATTGCCAATGTTATCCAAACCGTCCCCTCTCTGGCCATGCTTTCCATCCTGATGCTGGGCTTTGGCCTGGGGCCAACCACCGTTGTGGTGACGGTATTTTTGTACTCTATCCTGCCGATTTTGAAAAACACCTATACCGGGGTCCGCAATATTGACGCCGGCCTCATTGACACCGCCAAGGGGATGGGGATGAACCCCTGGCAGGTCCGGCTCAAGGTGGAACTGCCCCTGTCCCTGTCGGTCATTATGGGGGGCGTCCGGAATGCCCTGGTCTTGGCCATTGGGATTACAGCCATTGGTACCTTTATCGGCGCCGGCGGCCTGGGGGATATCATCAGCCGGGGGATTAACGTTGCCGATGGGGGGGCCATTATCCTGGCCGGGGCGGTGCCCTGTGCCGTCATGGCCATTGTCGCCGACCTGGGCCTGGGCGTCCTGGAAAGACGGTTAGACCCCCTGGCCCGGCATAAGAAGGTCAGCAAAAGCGCATGAAGCCCTTTCTCCATAACGATTGGCAGGAAATCCTGGCTGACGAGTTTGACAAGCCCTACTATCAAAAGCTCAGGGCCTTCCTCAAACAGGCCTATCGGACCGAGCGGGTTTTCCCGCCCATGAATGCCATCTATACGGCCCTCCATGAAACCCCCTACCATGAGGTCCGGGTGGTGATCCTGGGCCAGGACCCCTATCATGGAGCCGGCCAGGCCCATGGCTTGGCCTTTTCGGTCCAGGAGGGGGTCCGGGTGCCGCCTTCCCTGCAAAATATCTTCAAGGAATTACAGGCAGACCTGGGCTGCCCCATCCCGACCGATGGCTACCTCCTGGGCTGGGCCCGTCAGGGCGTCTTACTCTTGAACACCACCCTGACCGTGGCCGATGGCCGGCCCAAGAGCCATGCCGGCCAGGGCTGGGAAGAATTAACCGATGCCATCATCAAGGCCTTGGCAGCCCGGGAAAGGCCCATGGTCTTTATCCTCTGGGGGGCCCACGCCCAGAGTAAGATTCCCCTCATTGGGCACCGGCACCATATCATCAAGAGCCCCCACCCCAGCCCTCTGTCAGCCCATCGCGGCTTTTTTGGCTCCCGGCCCTTTTCCCGGGCCAATGCCTACCTGGAAGGGGATGGGCTCCGGCCCATTGCCTGGTGCATGACCCATGTAGAGGAAGATTAGCCCTTTTGTAAAAAGTAAACGCACGCCCGACCGGCGTGCGTTTTTTTCTTGTCCGGCCTGCCTTGCACAGGCTCCTGAAAGCGTTTATCATAGGATTAAAGATATGGAAGTGACATACATTCTCATTTAAAGGTAGGCGAAAAAATGAAAACCTGTTTAACCATTGCCGGGTCTGACCCCTCCGGTGGCGCCGGCATTCAAGCGGACCTGAAAACCTTTGCAGCCCACGGCATTTACGGCATGAGCGTTATTGTTGCGGTGGTCGCCGAAAATACCTGTGAAGTCCGGTCGATTATGGACGTCTCCCCGGCGGTAATCCGGGACCAAATGGCCTGCGTCTTTGAAGATATCCCCCCGGATGCCGTTAAAATCGGTATGCTCTCTCAGCCGGAGACCATGCAGGCGGTGGCGGATGCCCTGGCCCTTTACCAGCCGGCCAATGTGGTCATTGACCCGGTCATGCTGGCCAAGGACGGCAGTGCCCTCATGGCCTCCGAAGCCCTAGAGCTCTTTAAGAGGGGGATTTTACCCCATGCCCGGGTCTTCACCCCAAATATTCCCGAAGCGGAAGTCCTCACCGGTATGACCATCCGTACAGAGGAGGACATGCGGCAGGCAGCCAAGATCCTCCGGCAGGAAGGGGCCCAAACGGTTCTCGTCAAAGGTGGCCACCTGGATGGCGCCGCAGTGGATATTTTTGATGATGGCGTCGCCGTCCACCGCTTTGAAGCGGCCCGAATCCAAACCAAAAATACCCATGGCACCGGTTGCACCCTATCCAGTGCCATCGCCTCCAACCTGGCCAACGGTCATGTGCCCCACCAGGCCGTCAACCGGGCCAAGGCCTATATAACCGATGCCATTAGCCATAGCCTGGACCTGGGTAAGGGCAATGGTCCGACCCACCATTTTTATCGTCTTTACCAAGAAGGACTCAGCTGGTTAGATAAGTAAAAAGAAACCGTAAGCGAACTAAAATGCCCGGATGAATGTAAAAAATAACACTTAAAGATATTTTATTTTCTTTACAAATCCCTTTTCCACCCGGCCTTGCTTTTGTAAAGGGCACCGTCAAAAAATGACGGTGCCCTTTTTTGCTAGGGGTAAAAATCCCTTAAATAACGGGCTTCGCGTTAATTTACATATAATTTACACTAGCTCTTATATAGACTTTACAAAGTCCCGTTATGATGAAAGTACAAATTCCAAGGAGGGAAAACATCAATGAAAAAAAGAATGATTGCAATGACACTTATCGCAGCATTATCACTCGGTGTCCTGGCCGGCTGTGGCGGCGGTGGCGGAGAAACAGAAGGGTCCGCAACCGAAGCGGAATCCAGCTCCAATAGCGGCGCCCAAAGCATTACCGCCAGCGGGTCTACAGCTATTTTACCCCTAGCTAAAGCAGCAGCTGATGAATTCAAAAAAGACAACCCGGATGTGTCCATTACCATTAACGGCGGTGGGTCCGGCAGTGGCTTAAAGCAAGTCGCTGAAGGCACTGTTGACATCGGTAACTCTGACGTCGCTGCAGAAGAAAAATTAGACGAAAGCATGGCCAAAGACCTCGTTGACCATAAGGTCTGCGTCATCACCATGGTGCCCATCATCAATAAAGACCTGGCTAAAGACGTACCCAACGTCACCAAAGACCAATTAAAAGACATCTTCACCGGTAAAATCACCAACTGGAAAGACGTTGGCGGCCCGGATGAAGAAATCGTCCTCATTGTTCGCCCCAAAACCTCCGGTACCCGTGCCCTGTTTGAAAAATACGCTTTAGATGGGGAATCCGGTATTGATGGTGCTTTAGAAACCGATGACAGCGGTTCCTTACTGCAAAACATCACTGACCAAAAAGGCGCTATCGGTTACGTGGCTTACTCCTACCTGGTCAATAACCAAGACGTTGCTGCCCTTTCTATCGATGGCGTAGCCCCCAGCCTGGATGCCACCTACAATGGCGAATGGCCGATCTGGGGTTATGAACACATGTACACCAAAGGTGCGCCGGATGGGGTTATCAAAGAATACCTTGACTTCATCATGGGTGAAGAATTCGGTAAAACCCTGGAAGAAAAAGGGTACAACGTAACGTCTAAGATGAAAGAGGAACGCTAGGTTCTAGTCGAAATATAGGGGGACGCAATGCGCGATTTAAAAGAATTTCTCGGTCGTCATGCCGTGCGAATTTGCGGTTTATCGATTATCGCTTTAACCATTGCCATTGCGCTGTTCCTGACTGTACGCGGCAGTGAGAGCTTTACAGTGTATGGGCACTCTTTAAGTGAATTCCTATTCTCCTCAGAGTGGCGCCCGCAAGATGATTTTACCGGTGGCGGGAAAATCGGCTCGGCGGTCTACATTGTTGGCTCTCTGTTAACCTGCGGATTAGCTCTGTTGCTGGCTGTGCCACCGTCTTTGGCGGTGGCCATTTTTATGGCGGAACTTCAGCCTAATGTCGGTAACAGGTATATTAAACCGGCTGTTGAATTGTTTGTGGGGATTCCTTCAGTTGTCTATGGTTGGGTCGGGCTGACCGTCCTGGTACCTGCCATTGCAAAACTCTTTGACCGTCCTCACGGCTTGTCGGTTTTAGCTGCAGGTCTTGTGCTGGGCCTTATGATTTTCCCGACCATCACCACCCTGATGAATGACGCCTTAAAAGCGGTGCCCCAAAGTTACCGGTCTGCCGCTTATGCTTTAGGGTCTACCCGGTGGCAGGTTATTTGGCGGGTTGTCATCCCGGCTGCGCGTTCAGGCTTGTACACAGCGCTTATTATGGGGCTGGCCCGGGCTTTCGGTGAAGCCTTGGCGGTAGCCATGGTTATCGGTAAGAGCCGGGTTTTCCCGGAATCCATCTTGGATCCGACCATTAACTTAACCGCCGCCATCGCCACAGATATGGGCGGGGCGACAGAAGGCGGCGAATACAATATGGCCCTCTGGAGCATGGCCCTGCTCTTATTCATCGTGGCCCTACTTTGTATTGCTATCGTACACCTCTTCCAAATGCTGGAAAAACGCCGTCATGAAAGATAAGGAGGACGCATGAGTACATCTACCCATAAAAAAGCCCACCGGGCCAATAGTGCGGCCACCGGTATTATATACGGCGTAACAGGTGCAGCCCTGGTCTTGCTGGCCGCCATTTTTATCTATGTATTTTACAAGGCCTTCCACGGCTTTGAATGGAAGCTCTTGTCCTTTACCCCGGAAGGGATTGGCAACCAGTTCTTCAATACCGTCTATATGGTTTTCCTGGCCCTCTTATTCAGTGTGCCCCTAGGGGTCGGCGCCGGCATTTACATGGCCGAGTACGCCGGGGTCAATAAGGTCACCAAAACCATCCGGATTGCTATTGAAACCCTGTCATCTCTCCCGTCCATTGTTGTCGGTTTATTCGGCTACCTGGTCTTTATTCTCTATGTCGGCGCCTCTTGGAATATGATTTCCGGGGCCCTGGCCCTGGCTATTATTAACCTACCGCTTTTAACGACTGTTACCGAGGATGCCTTCAGAGCCCTGCCTGACCACTACCGGTCCGGGAGCCTGGCCCTAGGGGCCACCCGCTGGCAAACCATTACCCGGGTCCTCTTGCCGACAGCAGCCTCCCGGATGATCACCGGGGTTGTCTTAGCGGCCGGTCGCTGTTTTGGGGAAGCGGCAGCCCTCCTCTATACGGCGGGGATGAGTACGGATATCAACTGGTCCAACTGGGACCTCACCAGCCCCACCTGCCCCTTAAACCCCATTCGTCCGTCTGAAACCCTGGCCCTTAAGATCTGGTCTTCCCGGACGGAATCCCTAGCGACCAATGCGGCTTCGTTAGCAGACGTATCTTCGGCGGCCCTCTTGCTTTTGGTTCTGATTTTCGGCTTTTTGGCCAGATACCTGGCCCATCGGTTAGACCGCCTGAAAGATGTATAAAGGAGCTCATCTATGACTGAACAAAAACATTCACCTGTCCTGACCCCACCGGCCCCAACCGATGCGCCAGCTGCCAAGGCATCTGTCCAAGATGCCCAAGTCCAGGCCATGCAGCGTAAGGGAGAAATCGCACCGGGTGGTCACCATACCGGTTATGACCCCAATTTAAAAGGCAAAATAGAGGCCCATGATGTAGGCCTCCACTATGGGGACTTTGAAGCCTTAAAGAACATTAACCTGGCCTTTCCCGAAAAAAACATCACCGCCTTAATCGGTCCCTCCGGTTGTGGGAAGTCATCCCTTTTAAAATGCCTCAACCGGATGAACGACCTGGTCCACGGGGCCAAGGTCACCGGTAAGCTGACCATTGACGGCATGGATATGTATGACCCCAAGGTTGACCTGACCCTCCTCCGTAAGCGGATCGGCATGGTCTTCCAGCAGCCCAACCCCTTCCCCATGAGCGTTTATGACAACGTCGCCTACGGGCCCCGGCTCCACGGCACCACCAATAAGCGGGAACTGGACGAAATCGTTGAGCGGTCCTTGCGGGGGTCAGCCCTTTGGAATGAAGTTAAAGACCGGCTGAAAAAGTCTGCCCTGGGCCTTTCCGGTGGACAGGCCCAGCGGCTCTGCATCGCCCGGGCCCTGGCTGTTGAACCGGAAGTCCTCCTCATGGACGAACCGACCAGCGCCCTGGACCCCCTGTCCACAGCCTCTATTGAGCAGCTTGTCACTGAACTGAAAAAAGATTACACTATCATTATAGTCACCCACAATATGAACCAGGCTGTTCGTATTTCTGACCGGACAGTGTTCTTCTTGTTAGGTGAAGTGGTTGAAGAAAATAAAACGGATGAACTTTTCTCTAATCCGAAAGACGAACGCACCGAAGACTACATCACCGGGCGGTTCGGTTAAGGAGGTTCTTATGCGAGAACGGTTAGATAATGAAATAATGGCCCTCAACAGCGAAATGGTCCGGATGGTCAGCTTTGCAGAAGACGCCATTCATATGGCCACCCAGTCCCTGGCAGCCCAGGTGCCTGATGTCGTTGAGCGGGCCGTTGAAGCCAATGACGAAGTAGAGCGCCTGGACCAAACCATTGAGCGCCGCTGCCTGAATGTCCTCTTAAAGGAACAGCCGGTGGCCGGCGACCTCCGCCTGGTTTCCAGCGTGCTGAAAATGATCACCGACGTCAACCGGATCGGTGACCAGGCCGCCAACATTGCAGAAATGACCCTCCGGCACCCGGATATTTGCGGGTCTGAAGACAGCAACCCCCTCCGGCAGATGGGGGATGTCACCGAGCGGATGCTGGCCGATGTCATCAATGCCTTTGTCGGCAGTGACCTGGAAATGGCTAAGGAGGTCATTGCCTCTGATGACGTTGTAGACCGGATCTACCGGGACCTACAAACAGATTTGGTTGTCAAAATCAAGAATGAAACCGATGATATTGAAACGGCGATTCAAGTCATATTAATTGCTAAATATTATGAACGCATTGGCGACCATATTGTGAATATGGCCCATTGGGTCGATTATACAATTACCGGCGAGTTGAATCGCTAGAAAGCGAGGAAAACCATGCCAGACATTGTCATCATTGAAGACGATGCCGCCATCCGAAAACTGGTTTGTTACGCCTTGGATAATGACGGCTACCGGGCCCACGGTTTTGACACCGCCGAAGCCTTTCATGGCTCAGACGTTCAGCCGGACCTGCTTATTTTAGATATCATGCTTCCGGATGAAGACGGCATTTCGATTTTGAAAAAAATTCGTGCCCGGGCCGGTGGCGAAGACCTGCCCATCATGATGCTGACCGCCAAAGGCAATGAGTATGACAAGGTAGAAGCCCTGGAGCTCGGCGCCGATGACTACATGACCAAGCCCTTCGGTGTCATGGAGCTCCTGGCCCGGGTCAAGGCCCTCCTGCGCCGGGCCGGCAGAGGCCAGGCTATAGCCCCGGAAGATGCCCCGGTGCAAATTGATAAGGTCCGCCTGGACCCGGCCCGCCGGACCGTCGAAGTGAATGGAGAAGAAATCCATTTTACCTTTAAAGAATTTGAACTCTTACACTACCTGATGCTCAATAATGGCCTAGCCCTCTCAAGAGACCAGCTGCTAGAGTCTGTTTGGGGCTTTGCAGCTGAAGGGGAGAGTCGGACTGTAGATATGCACATCCGCCTCCTGCGCCAAAAGCTCGGCAGCGAAGACTACCTCATTCAGACCGTGCGCGGCGTAGGCTATAAATTGGAAGGAGGTGCCCAGACTTGAAAAGTCGCTTGTTTAAAACCCTCTGCCTGACCATCCTCATCACCCTCCTGCTCAATACGGTGATTTCCATCTTTGGCTACTACACCTTTTACTCCCGCCAGCAGGGCGATGCCCTCATGAATGAAACCCTGGCCCTGGCCCAGGGCATAGCCGGTAGAGATGACAAGGTCTCCTACCTGGCCAGCTTTGAACCGGTCCGGCAAGAAGACCTGCGGATTACCCTGGTAGAGGGAGATGGCCGGGTGATTTACGACAACCAAAGCGATGCCGCCTCTATGGCCAACCACAAGGAGCGGCCGGAAATATCCACAGCCCTGTCCTTAGGCCGGGCCGCTGACCAACGGGTCAGCAAGACCCTGGGGGTCGAAACCCATTACAGCGCTGTCCGAGTCCCCGGGACTGACCAAGTCCTCCGCCTGGCCCGGGACAGCAGCACCATGTTTGGGGTCTTCCTGCGGATGCTGCCCGCTATCTTTGTCATGGTCCTGGGGCTCTTTCTCCTGAGCATGATTGCCTCCCGGTCCCTGACCAAGTGGTTCCTCCGGCCTATCGAAGAAGCCGCTGATGACCTCACCCACGGTCAGCTGCCGGAAAGCTATGATGAGCTGGAACCCTTCTTCAGAGAAATCATCAGCCAGCGGGAGACCATTGAAGACCACCTGGAAACCCTCCGGAGTGAACGGGCCACCATCAACGATATTATTGAAAACATGGAAGAAGGCCTGGTCCTTTTGGACAAGGACCACCAGGTCCTGGCCGTCAATGCCAGCGCCATCAACTTCTTCACCCCCTATGTCATGCCCACTGTCGGCGAGCACATGATTGCCCTTTCCCGGCAGCCCGAACTTTTAGAGGCCGTCGAGCTGGCTGAAAAAGGCCATTCCTCATCCAACCTCCTCAAGCATGGGTCTATTATTGGCCGCTTCTTCGTCAACCCTGTTTACCGGGATGACGCCATCGTCGGCGCCATTATCCTCCTTTTGGATGTCACCGACCAAGTCTCCGCCCAACAGGCCCGGGAAGAATTTTCCGCCAATGTCAGCCATGAGCTCAAGACCCCCCTGACCTCCATCTCCGGCTTTGCCGAAATGCTGGCCAATGACATGGTCAAGAGCGAAGAAGACCGCCGCCATTTTGCCCAGCACATCTATACCGAAGCCGGCCGCCTCTTAGAGCTGATCGACCACATCATGCGGCTGTCAGCCATTGAACAGGGCGAGCTCGACGGTGACAACCGGGTTCATATCCAGGATGTCATCAACCAAGTCATGGATCGCTTTGACCGGATCGCCGAAAAGAATGAAGTCCGCCTGTCCGCCATGGAGACCAAGGCCGCCGTCTTCGGCAACGAAGTCCTCCTGGCCGACATGCTCGGTAACCTGGTGGATAATGCCATCAAGTACAATATCCCCGGTGGCTACGTCCATATTTCCGTCATGGAAGAAGGGGATGAAGTCCTCATCTCCGTCAGCGACAACGGCGCCGGCATTCCTAAAGACATGCAGAGCCGGCTCTTTGAACGCTTCTACCGGGTGGATACCAGCCACAGCAGTAAAACGGCCTCCGGTAGCGGCCTAGGCCTATCCATCGTCAAGCACATCGTCCAGCGCCACCATGGCACCATTGACGTCGACAGCGCCCCCGGCCGCGGCACCACCATCACCGTCCACTTCCTATCCGCCGACGCCCTCGGCCTCCCGGAAGACCTGTAAGCACGAACCAGCATACCCACCGGCTGCAAGCCTGACTTGCAGCCGGTATTTTTGTCCCTAGGGCCCTTCCGGCCATAGGTTTTTCTATTCAGGCGGCAGCTCTTGACTCAAGTGGGCAAAAAAAACGACGGCTATGGCAGAAAAATCGACAAGGTCAATATATTTCAGGCATTCTATGCTATAATAAAGATATCAGAATAGGGGGAAAATAAGGGGAAGTAAATGCCCTTAGGTCCACCCCCTCGCCTAAGCCCTGTTCCTTAGAAAGGATGATTAGCATGTTGAGAAAATGTATTGCCACCGTGACCCTGGTCCTCTTTGCCCTGGCCCCGGTAGCCGGCTGGGCTACCGACAGCCCTGGCCCAACCACCATCGTCAAGCCCTCAACCACCGACAATTCTCTCACCAAAGACGCCTTCGGTGACCTGGTCGATGCTCAAGGCAATACCCACCCGGATACCGTCGCTGCCAAGCTGGGCAGACCCCTGCCGGCCGGGTCTGACCAAGTGGCCTCCTGGGACCTGACCCTGGTGGTCAATAGCCAGGTCTGCCGGACCACCGCCGCAGAAGGCGCCCCCTATATCAACAACCAGGGCCGGACCATGATCCCCCTCCGGGTCGTCAATGACGCCTTTGGCTACCAAACCGACTGGCAACCTGACGGCACCATCCACATCACCGGCGCCGCCGGCACCGTTGACGTCACCCTCACCGTCGGCCAGGCCGCCTACACCGCCAATGGCCAAGCCGGCCGCTTTGCCACCCTGACCACCCTGACCAATAACCGGACCTACCTCCCGGCCAGAGACTTTGCCCAACTCTACGGCCACATCTACTGGGATAGCCCCAGCCGGACCGTCTGGGTCTACCAGGGGAAAGAACCCCTCTACCAAGTCATCGGGACCAAAGTCCTCCGGGCCAATGACACCGGCATCCAAGAGCTAACCCTCCCTGCCGGCTACACCCCCTTAACCCAAACAGCCACCAACCCCCTCGTCTTAAAAGAGACCATCCAGGGCGTTACCTACCTGGGCCTGATGACCCAAGGCCAAGACTTTAGCCAAAAAGTCCCCCTCTTCCAAGTCAAAGACCAAGCCCTCATCTACCTGACCGACGTTTTCGGATCCAGCCACTTCTACGTTGACGGCAGCAAAGTCTACTACACCGACGGCACCGGCGCCGCCAGCTGGACCAACCCCATCCAGCCCAACCGCCTCTACATCGCCGATACCGCCAGCGGCCAAGTGACCAGCCACGACCTGGCCTTCCCCGTCAATACCAGCACCTTCTCCATGAAAGACGGCAAGCTCATCGCTACAGATCAGCAAGGCCGGGGGACAGCCCGGGAGATTGACCTAAACAAGCTGCCTGCCGGCTCCAAGGTCGGGCCGGCCCCCAAGCTATCCTTTGTCAATGAAAAAACCATTCACGACGGCGACCTAACAGCCGATGAAGGGCAAGCCCAAGTCAAAGTCCACCACGACCTCTTTATGCAGCTCCTGGCCAACCAGGCCCAGTCTTTTGCCAGTTTTGAAGCGGCAGAAAAAGCAGTGGACCAGGCCTCCCTCGCCTATGTGCGGCTGGAAAGCCGGGGTGACCTGGACCGGCTGCGGACGCCGCTGGCCTTAATGAAGGCCTCCTTTTCAAAAATGGATAAGGAAGCCTCTTTCAGTGACCGGGTAGCCGCCTTCCAAAAGCAGTATCCGGTTGCTGCCCAAAGCTTAACAGGCTTTTTTGAGGCCACAGCCAGCCACCTACAAGACCTGGCCAAGGACCCCAATGCCCAGCAAAATTTCGACAAACTCATAAAAGACTATGACAAGCACTTAAAAGCCTACCGGGACCACCATCCCGAAGACCTCTACCAAACAGAAAACTTAAACGGTGTCGCTAAGCTGGTCTTTTATACAGATGGTAGCCTAGCCCTCTTACCCATCGCCTAAGTAAGCAGCAAGGAGGCCTACCATGCGCCGCCTGCCCTACCTTTTCCTGGTGCTTATCCTTGCCGCCCTTGGCAGTATCCTCGCCTTCCGGCTGAACCAAGCCGGCCCCTTTCCGGCCAGCCCCCTGACCTTTATCGGGGGGACAGGGGCCATCCTCCTGGCCTGTACCGGAAGCGGGGTCTGTGCGCGCCGGGCCTTTGGGCCACCAGTCGCCGGTCGACCGGTCTGGGCCATCCTGCTCTATGCGGTCCTGGTCCTGCACCTTGGCCTCCTGGCCCTTCCAGTTGGCTTCCCCGGCAGCACCTACGCCCGCCTGGCTGAAAGTTACTTCCGCCTGACCCTCCAGGTCAAGCCGGTTCTTTACCTCCTGGCCTATACCGCCGGCTGGCTCACCGGCCCGGTCGTAGACAGGCCTCCGGCTAAGAAAGCCTAAGAAAAAACCGCTCTCTCACATGAAAGGGATAATCTGATGAAAAAATACCCCCTCCTTGCCATGACCCTCTTAGTTGCCCTGGTGGCATCGGCCTGTGCGACAGATACCGGCGCATCCGGCTCTGCCGCCAGTTCAGCCGAGCCCGCCAGCAGCCCGGCCATCAGCCAGGAAATGAAAGACAAGGCCCTGGTTGAAACCATGCCGGAGCAATTCGCCGTCTACCGGCAGGTCCTGGAAGGGCTCAAAGATATCCAGACCCAGGCCCAGGCCGGGACCCTGGATAAAGAAGCCGCCCTCAACCGGATCAAAGCGTCTCACGGCATCAATACCTTTGTCAAACCCATCGCCGGCAATGACCCGAAAGCAGTTGAATTCCCATCCTTGACGAAAGACCAGCAGGAAGTCTTTACCCCTTTTTACGAGAAAATGGTTAATAGCGCCAAAGACCTCATGGCCCTGGCTCAAGATACCCAAAGCGCCCTAGAAGAAGAGAAGGGCGACTGGCCAGCCCTCATCAGCCGGAGTGATCAGCTCCTGGCCCAGGCCAAGGCCGATGAAGAAGCCCTGCGTGACGCCTACGCCCAAAGCGGCCTAGAGCCCCTGCCGACCAATGACCAATAAGCCATCAGCCCATAGGCCCGGTTAAGATTTCCGCTTAACCGGGCCTATTTTTTCAGGAAAATAACCTAAAAGGAATAAAAAACGACGGCTATCGCACAAAAATCGACAAGGTAAAAATAATTCGCATTTTTCATGCTATAATTTAGCTAAATGATATTGGGCAGAAAACAGTTAAGAAGGGGGTGAGAATGAAAGAATGGTATACAGAGAGGCAGCAGACAGAGCACTTGTTTTTAGAAGGGAGAATATAAAATGAAAAACAAAGTTAGAAGTCTATTGGCCTTTGCTTTATGTGTGATGCTTTTATTACCAACATGTGTTACTGCTAGTGAAGTAGCAGCTAGTTATCCGAAAGTAGATCTTTCGAATAATGCAGTTCAGGTGCTTGAGCAATTTAACAAATCGGTTGTTTCCGCTTATGAAAAGAAGGAAATACCTTTAGAATCGGATATTTTCGTGAGTCATGACCTTTTTTTACAGTTAGTTGCTCGAAATGATTATATCCAAGAGACGCAATCGGCATATAAGATTATAGATACTAATAGTGATTTCAATATTGATAAAGTTGTTAAAATCAATAATGAAACTTTAAAAGTATTAACAACAAGAACGATTGAACAAACATTATCTTATGATAATGCAGAAGCATTTCCTTTTTATTCTTCTACCCATGAAGGCTTTATTCTGAAAAATACTAATGATGGCTGGAAAATTGTACGTGTTGTTGATGAAATTTATGGAACGAATTTAGCTATGGATGACTTCTTAAATGAGCTTGATAGCAACCAGATACTTGCTCAATCTAATGCAGAAAGATCAGCTGCATCTGATATCATTCAAGATTTGGGTGGAATTGATTATTTGAATCTTCCCGATGCTAATAGCAGGAATGAAAATTTAGAAAGAGCTAATCAAGTAGCAGGATTACGTGCTACTTCTTATATGTACTCTAAAGCTAGGGCATGTAATTATGCGTTACGATGGGGCGGCAGTAATAGAAACCCTGCTTTTAATGACTATAGCTATTCAGGTGGAGATTGTGCAAACTTTACTTCGCAATGCCTTAATGCTGGTGGGATGACCTATACTTCTTCCTGGTCTCCAGATAGCTACCAATTTATTAATGTAGAAGGTCAGCGTGATATGTTAATCAATACTGGCCGAGCAGATGGATGCTACCAATACTTACCGACATATCCGAATAATTTGGATAGAACCGGTACAGTGGTCCACTATACAGATGGTTCTCAATGGTACCATGCTGTGATTATTACACAGGATCCAATGACCTCTTATAGTTCTATTAGAGTTAGTGGCCATACTGCGAACGTTATTAATGGACCTATTTGGCCTAATATTAACCAAATCCGCTCGTTCCGTGTGCATTAAGATAAGGTGAATTGTTATGATG
>NZ_JBJUVG010000012.1:0-57225 GCF_046097595.1 Peptococcus simiae | reverse complement strand
TTTCTGAACGAAACAACTATTTAAATATAGCACATCGTTTTTGTTCTGTCAACAAGATTTTTCACTTTTCTTGCGACCGACTTTTGCGATGTGCTAATCATTATAAAAGATGTTTTTATAAATTGCAAGCCTCGGAGATGAAAGAAAAGAAAAAATCTCCTTCTTGAAGACAAGAAGGAGATGAACTAATCTATGCTGCCCTAGAGCCGGTCGCTTTGGGTATCAGTATACCGGCTACGCTGGTCAAGGGTAATGTGTCCATCCTCTGTTTTAAGGCGGAGAATGTTGCGGGGGTTATCCCCAACGGCGCCCTTCCAGGCCTGCTTACTCTTTTCGCTGATATCCGGTTTTTTCCAGTAACGCTTTGCATAGTTGACTTGGACATCCCCTTGGCTTTCTGCTGTGGCTTCGACCAGGAGGGACCAGGGCAGGCGCTTGGATATGGCGGTGATATGGCCGCTAACCGTTTGAATATCGGTAATGCCTTTAAAGTTTGGCGTGTAGAGGAAGACATCCCCTGTCTGGTTATCAACAGTCAGCTGCTGAACTTTGTTGTTCCGCAGGACCAGGCCCCCCCGGTCTGAGGCCAGACTAAACTGGCTGATGCGATTGTCTTCAACCCGCATGGGGCCATCTGTGCTCTCTACTTTAGCGCTGTTGGCATTGATGTTTTTCAAGACGATGTCGCCGGCACCCTTTTGGATGGCCAGGTCATCGGTCCGCAGGTGGTCAATGGTCATGCCGCCTTGGTTCGCACTGATCCGCACCTGGCGGAGGTCCGCTTCCGGTAAAAGGATGCGGAGGGTCAGGGGCTTGGCTGTCCGGCCTTCTTCTTTGGGCTGGTAGGTCACTTGCACCCGACCGTCTTTAATATCCGCCATCACTTTTTCATCGGTATAGTTCTCACCATACAGGTAAGCCGTCGGCTTTTTGATGGATGAGGTCATACCCAACTCGAGCTTGGCATCGGCGACATCAATGGCCAGGCGGTCGAAATCCCGGTTGGAAACGGGTATTTCCAACTGGTAGGGGGCTTTTACTTTATCAAAGGCGCCGGCTGATTGGTTAAAACTTAAATTCAAAGCTATAAAAGCAACCAAGGCCAATAAAGCGACCACAAGGAGGCCTATCCAAACAAAACGTAATTTGTGGAGTATTATCCTGGCTCTCGCGTCCAAAGCAAAACCTCCTATCCATCCCAATACGCGCAACCGCCAATGCTGTCTAAGTCTATTCTACACGTGAAGAACCTTTCCTGCAAGCATTAAGAAAAAAATCAGTCCTCCGCTTCAGTCCCCTGGTAAAGGGGGAGGCGAACGGTGAAGATGGTCCCTTCCCCAAGCTGGCTGGACACCTGGATGACCCCGTCATGGGCGTCGACCAGACCCTTGGTAATAGCCAAGCCCAGGCCGCTACCGCCGGTATCCCGCGCCCGGGAGGCGTCGGACCGGTAAAAACGATCGAAAACATGGGCCAGGTCCTGGGGGCTCATGCCCAGACCGTTGTCTTTAACGGTAATGATAAAGTATTTGTCGTCCGCTTCTGCAGCCAGAGTCACCTGGCCGCCATCGTTGGAGTAGCGCATGGCATTGCTCACCAGGTTGAGGACAATTTGCTTTAACCGCTCAGGGTCGGCATAGCAATAGGGCAGGTTATCCGGGGTATCGATGGTCACCTGGATATCCCGGGAGGCGGCTTCAGCGTCAAGCAGGACGAAAAAGTCCGCAAAGAAGGACTTGAAATCAATGAGGGTTTTCGAAAGGTCAATATGGCCGGCATCCAGCCGGGAAATGCTCTGGAGCTCCTTGACCAGGTTGGTCATCCGGAGGACCTCATCATAGAGGGCTGATATTTCCACCGGCGACAGGGACTCGGTGCGGAGCAGTTTGTTTTCCAGGGAGGCGGCAATGGCAGTGAGCGGGGTCCGGAGTTCATGGCTGACATCGCTGAAGAGCCGGGTCCGGGCCTCGCTGTTTTTTTCGATTTCCAGGCCCATTTGGTTAAAGGCAGATGCCAATTCGCCAATTTCGTCATCAGAGTAGACCACCACCGGCACAAAGTGGTCACTCTTGCCCATCTTGCGCACATTTTCAATAAGCTTGCGCAGGGGCTGGACCATATTTTGCGATAGAACCAGGGCAATAATAAAGGCGATGAGGTTGGTCGCCAGGATTCCCTTGATGACTGAGTGGCTGACATTGCGGATAAAGCTTTCTTCCAGGACCCAAAACTTGTGGTCAAAGTAGTCCACCGGCAGGAGGTAGCCGATGACCTCCTCCCCCCTTTCCAGGGGAAAGCCGTGATTTAAAAGGGAAGAATCGACCGTCAGGCCGATGAAGTTTTTCTGAGGATGGACCAAAATCTGCCCGGACTGGGAAACCAGGACAATGGGCCGCTGATAAGCCTGGCCGAGGGACATGGTCCGATCCGGCTCCTCGCTGACATTTAACCGCTCGACCCCCTCCCAACTGTTGTCATGGGTCTCGTAGTAGTCCATAAAAATGTCATACCATTCGGTTATTTCCGACTGGCGAGTTTCAAATAAAAACTGGTCAAAGGACCGGGTGGTGCTATCGATGGTTAAGCCGCCAATCAGCAGGCCGCCTATGGTTACCACCGAGAGCAGGACAAAGCTAATCTTCTTGGATAGGCTCATACTGGTCCCCAAACTTATAGCCTAGCCCGTAAACGGTCTGGATAAAGATCGGTTTTTGTGGGTTCGGTTCGATTTTTTTCCGCAAATTACTGACATGGGTATCGATGGCTCGTTCATAGCCGGCATAACTTTCGCCCAGGGTTGCGGTCAACAGCTGCAGGCGGCTGTAGGGCCGGCCGACATTTTCCGACAGGGTAATGAGAATGGCGTATTCCGAGGGGGTTAAGTCCACTGTTTCATCATTGTAGCGGACTTCCCGCCGGTCCAGGTTAATCTTAAGAGGGCCAAAGACCCGGACATCTTCCAGGTGGTCGGCCACCGGCCGGCTGCGCCGGAAAACAGCCTTGACCCGGGCATTCAGTTCCCGGAGGGAGAAGGGCTTGGTGATGTAATCATCTGCGCCCAGCTCCAGGCCCAGGAGCTTGTCTATTTCTTCGCTTCGGGCGGTAACCATAATAATCGGGGTCGTATGCTCCTTGCGGATGGTCTTGCAGACATCAATCCCATCCAGCTTGGGCAACATCAGGTCTAAGATGACCAGGTCCGGTTTTTCTGCATCAAAAAGGGTTAGGGCCTCTTCCCCATCTCTGGCTTCGACCACCTTGTAGCCTTGGTCTATAAAATAATCGGTTATGTTTTGACGAATGTTTTCTTCATCCTCAACAACTAAAAGTTTCTCCTGCATCCAATCATCCTTTCATCAGCTGCCTGTAAAGGCCTCTTTCCGCCTATGGGCGATGGCCAGGTGGTAGTAGTCCAAGAGCTGCTGGCTGCTCACTGTCCAGCTGTAGCCTTCCGCATAATGCCGGGCCGCCACAGACATGGTCTTGAGCCGGCCGGCATCCCGGAGACCATTAATCTTTTCCATTAAATCATCTGTATTGGTGAAGGAAACCAGATAACCGGTTTCGCCATCTTTAACCTGTAACCGCATGGTGGGCGTGTCCTGGGCCAGGACCGGTAAACCGGAGGCCATCCCCTCTAAAATAACCAGGGCCAGGTCGGCCTTGTCGCTGGGGTAGACCAGGGCATCTGCCGAGGCATAGGCCTGGGCTAAGGTTTCACCACTCAGCTGGCCTGTAAAAACAACCTGGTCGCTCGGCAAGAGCTTGCGCAAGTGGCGCAAGTAAGGCCCATCGCCGATAACGGCCAGGTGGATATCCGGTGCCCGCTGCAAGAGGCTTTCCAACCGGTCGATTTGCTTTTCTTTTTCGACCTTGCCCACAAAAAGAAAAAGCAGGCCCTCCTCATGGCCCCCGGTTAACTGCCGCCGCATGGTTTCATCTGCATGCCGGGGGTGGAAGTGGCTCGTTGAAACCCCTACTTTTAAACAGGCAACCCGCTCAATCCCGTGGCTGCGCAAGACGTCCCGCCACTTGACCGAGGTCGCCAGGTTGATATTGGCCAGGTTGTGGAGTCGGCGGATGATTTGCCAATAAAGCCGCCCCAAGGCTTTCAGACCCAGGCGGTGTTTCTTTAACCATTTATCTATATCAAAGTGGTGGCTCATAACCAGGGGAATACCCAGCTGCTTGACCATCAGGGCCCCGCAAGCCCCAAAGAGGCTGGCATTGACGATGTGGACCACATCCGGTTCCAACTCATAAATGAGCCGCCGTAGGGGGAGTGACACCCGCTTCCAGCGAACCGCCCGCCAGAGGGGGATGTCATACCGGCCCAAGCTAACGATATCTGCACCTTCAAATATCCCTGACTGTCCCGCTGCCGTTATTACTGTTACGTCATGACCGGCTTTCTTGAGATAGCGTATCGCCTCCACGAGACGCGTGACTGTACCATTTATGGAAGGATAGAAGGTCTCAGTAACAATGAGAATTTTCATTTCTGTCGCTCCTACCAAAATATATCCCTTATTTTTGGCCCGCCAAGAGGCGCGGCCCTCACAGATAAGTATATCAAAAGCCCTGCAGAACAACAAACATCAGTATAGTTACAAAGCCCGGTCTAACGCCTTTTCTGCTTTTTTCTCGCCAGTCTTTTGATAGGCAAAAGACCCCCGGTGTTACGATTATTTTTCAGGGCCAATGGGATAAAAAAACCGCCAACCAAGTCCGGTTGGCGGATAAATCCATTGTAGATATGGGTGCTGGTTATCTCTTGGAGAACTGCGGTGCACGACGGGCTTTTTTAAGACCGTATTTGTGACGTTCTTTCATCCGCGGGTCACGGGTTAAGTAACCGGCACGTTTTAAGGCCGGACGGTAGTCCGGATCTGCCTGCAAAAGGGCGCGGGCAATCCCCATCCGGATAGCCCCGGCCTGGCCGGTGCTGCCGCCGCCGGTGGCATTGACGCGAACATCAAAGCGGCCGGTGGTTTCGGTTAATTCGAGGGGTTGCATAACAATCATTTCTAAGGTTTTAAGGCCGAAGTAATCGGACATTTCTTTGCCGTTAATCGTCACATTGCCATTGCCGGGAACAAGATAGACACGTGCAACAGAGCTTTTGCGACGACCAGTGCCGTAGTATTGAATCTGAGCCATATAGGTCCCTCCTGTTCTTACTTATCTAAAACGATTGGCTGTTGCGCAGCATGCGGATGATCGGCACCATCGTAAACTTTCAGTTTGCCGAACATTTTCCGGCCAAGACGATTGTGCGGGAGCATCCCCTTAACGGTGCGTTCAAACATGAAAGACGGTTTGCGTTCTTTCAGTTCGCCGTAAGTAACGGATTTTAAACCACCGGGGTGGCCGCTGTGACGGTAGTATTTCTTTTGGCTTTCTTTTTTACCCGTTAAGACAACGTCTTTAGCGTTGATAACGATAACAAAGTCACCGCAGTCAACGTTCGGGGTGTAAGTCGGTTTATGTTTACCGCGAAGAATAGCTGCCACTTGGGTAGCAACGCGGCCTAGGGGTTTGCCTGCGGCATCGATGACATACCATTTACGATCGACCTCGCCGGCTTTGGCCATGTAGGTTGTACGCATTATTTATCCTCCTTGATACGGAATCTCATGTGTGTTTGTGACTATTCACCATGTGATCCGGGGCTCTGGATCTGTCATCGGTGGTAATCATACCGTACTATCATATGACTTTACCAGACAAATGTCAAGAGGATATTGCTTTTTTACAAGCTAATCTTGAAGCCAGTCCGACAGGCGGGCCATTTCCGCATCAGTGCTGACAATTTGCGACAGGGGCGAGATGGTAGCATAGCCGGCCCGGACGTAGTACAGGTCGGTTTCCACTTCCAGTTCATCCGGATAACGGTTACAAATGCGGATGTGCTCCTCTTCCCCGAAAGATCCCACCCACTCATATTCATCGGTGATGTGGGCATCGCAATTGATGGCCTTTAGGCCCTTGATCTGGTCATAGGGTAGGGCCGGCGTATTAACGCTTAAGACGGTCCGGCCGGCAAAGTAACTGGTCGGCAGGGTCTCCAACAGGTTAAGCACCACCTCTGCTGCCGTATCAAAGTAGATATGCTGGCCGGCAATTTGAGCCGAAACAGCAATGGCCGGCTTTTCCAGCCGGGCCGCCTCCAGGGCGGCGCTGACGGTGCCGGAATAGGGCACGTCCCCACCAACATTGACCCCGAAATTGATGCCGGACAAGACCAGGTCGACATCCTGGAGCAGGTAGCGGAGGCCTACCCGGACGCAGTCGGCCGGGGTCCCTGAGACGCTATAAGCCGGGGTCATCAGGGAAGGAATCTGCACCTTTTTCAAGGCCATAGAGCGGAAGAGGGTAATGGCCCGGCTCTTCCCGCTTTGCTCCACTTCCGGGGCAATAATACTCAGCCGGTGGTCTGTTTTTTCCATAATATGCCTGGCCAGGGTGGCAATGCCCGGGGCAAAAATCCCATCATCATTGGTCAGTAAAATATGCATCAGTGGCCTCCTTCTAGGCTTTACAAGAGGTAGAGTCTATCCTGGACCAGGGCTTCACCAACCCAGGTCCGGTCGATATAGCTAATGAGCTTATCCATAATTTGGTCTGCCTGGGCGTCGGTGCCGGCCAGGCCCGTTAGGGCCAGGGTCGCCCGCTGCCATTTACTCCGGTCTCCTATTTCCAGGAGGGAAATGTTAAAGTGGTTTTTCAGGCCGGCCTTGAGGCTTTCCAGGGGCATCCGTTTTTCTTTGAGGCTGTGGGCCTCGGGCAGGTGGAGGTCCACTTCCAGGTAAAAGAGGGTCATGCCTGAATCCCGCGAATGGGGATTTGAGCCCGGACCGTCTCTATACTTTCCTTATACAGGCTGGCGATCCGGACCTGGGCCCCGGTGCCCAGGTCATGCTCAACAGTGCCCCAGGGGTTGACGACCAAAGAATGGGCCCAGCTGACATAGCCCCCGTCGGTTTGCCGGGCCGGGGCACAGGCCAAGAGCCAGCTTTGAGCATCCATGGCCCGGGCCCGCATCAGGAGCTCCCAGTGAAGGGGGCCGGTGCTGGGGTTAAAGGCCGCCGGGTAAATGAGACAGTCTGCCCCCTGGCGGACCATATCCAGGGCCTGGTCCGGAAAGCGGACATCAAAGCAGATACCCAGGCCAAAGGTCCAGCCCAGGGTCTCGAAGGTCGTGCTTTCCTCGCCCGGGGTCAGGACATCCGACTCCCGAAAATATTGCCCACCGGCGATATCAATATCAAAGAGGTGTTTCTTGCGGTGGTAGGCAAGGGGCTCGCCTTGGGCGTCGAAAACAAAGGCTGTATTATAAATTCGCCCCGCCTTGTCCTTTTCCGGGATGGACCCGCCGACGATGACCATCTCCAGCTCCCTGGCCATGTTGGATAAAAAGGTCGCTGTTTTACCGGTCCGCCCTTCAGCATAGTCAGCGAAGACAGCGGTATCATAGGGGGTCGTCCACATTTCCGGCAGGACGACAAGCCGAGCCCCTTTGCCGGCTGCCTCCCGCAGGCCCAGGGCCGCCTTGGTCAGGTTTTCATCCTTGTCGGCCACCACCGGCAGCTGCAGCAGGGCCACTTGTAATTTGTCCATACAAAATACACCTCTCATTGACTGGATATTTACATGAAAAAGAAACGACGCACCAGGGGCACGCCGTTATCTTTTTTCGTGGATTTCTGTGACTAAAAATTTCTTAGTAAAGCCGCCACGGCGGGCCCGTTTGTCCAAGCGGATTTGCTCTAGGTCCTGAAAGGACAGGTCATGGGCTTCACAAATGGCGTAAATGACTTCTAAGACATCTGCCAGCTTATCAATATCCTTGCTGGTCTGGTACTCAGCCAATTCTTCATCGAGTTTTTCATCCAAGGCGTCTAAAAAAGCCTGGTCGTCATCTATCACTTCATGCACACACTTGTCGCCGCCGGCAACGATGGCCTCGGGGACCCGGTCCCGCACCAATTTATTATAAATTCGTTTGTCCATGATACACCTCTTTTGCTCAGTTTTATTGTAGCCAGTATACCATATTCGCCCGCCATAAAACAGTAGCCGGCCTATCTTGACATGATTTTACCCCAATGATAGCATAATTGTATGAGAGAGGAGGGAGACCCATGCGGATTGGCTTTATCGGCGACTTACACATTGACTATAACACCCACCATGACTTCCTGACCGCCCTGGCCCAGGCCTGCGACCAGTTAGACCTGGATACCATCGTCTTTTGCGGGGATACCCTGACCGGCGCTGAAAAGGCCCTCTCCTTTTATGGCCGCTTGCAGGACCGCACCCAGACCCGGGTCTTACAAATTCCCGGTAACCACGAGCTTTACTGCTTGTCGGAAAAAAACAAGACCAGCCTCTGCCTGGATGCCGATGAATACATGGACCTCATGCTCAACGATGAGGCC
Organism: Peptococcus simiae; assembly: GCF_046097595.1. Taxonomy (NCBI): domain Bacteria; kingdom Bacillati; phylum Bacillota; class Clostridia; order Eubacteriales; family Peptococcaceae; genus Peptococcus; species Peptococcus simiae. The sequence continues at coordinate 48,784 of NZ_JBJUVG010000012.1, read as the reverse complement.
ACCTCCCTTTTTAAAAACCCCATCGTCCACGGGCAGTGGTGCATTATTGGCGGGCCCAGCTGGTATGACTACTCCCTCCACCGGAACTACCGGCGGATGGACGCCATGGCCAAGCACCGCTTTCTCCGGCGCAATCCGGAGTATAAGTACCTGCAAAATACTGACCAAAACCCCTTTATCAACGAAAAAATCACTGCCAGAAGCCTGATGCTCATGGAACGCCAGCTGCGGACCATCCGGGAGCGGGCCCACGGCAAGGAATACAAGATCTGTTCCGCCATCCACATGCTGCCCTTGGCTGAAATGTACAAGAGCAGCCATGTCTGGGCAACGACGGTGGCCTTTATGGGCAGCAAGTACTACGCCGAATTATACGAAAGTTACGGCGTAGACCTCTGCATCTGTGCCCACTCCCACATCCGCCGGACCCTCATGAAAAACGGCACCACCTATGTTAATGTGTCCCTGGGGCACAACTTCAAGTGGAAGTATAAGACCGACCTGTTAAAGGAACTCTTAGACACCATCTATGTTTTAGATATTTAAGCCGCCGCCTGGCGGTTTTTTTATGCCAAAGCCCTATCCAGCCCCTATTTTGTGCTAAGATAAGACCAGCTCAGAGAGGAGGAGCTTATGTCCATTCACCAAAACTTATCCAGCAAGGCCTACCTGTACCAGGTCCAGCCGGAAAACCTAAACCCCAATCACACCATGCACGGCGGCCACATGGTCACCTATATGGATGACACAGCCGGCACCTGCTGCTATGACTGGGTCCTCACTTATGGTGACTACGGTGAAGGCTTCCAGATCTTTACCGCAGCCATCCATGACATCCGCTATTTCAAAGCCCCCCAGCCCGGCGACCTCCTGCGCTTTACAGCCAGCATCATCCGCACCGGCCGGAGTGCCATGGATACCATCATCTATTGCGAAATCATCCCGGAAACAGACCCGCCCCAGTTGGCTGCCATAGGCTTTATGACCTATGTCTGCCTATTGACCGACGGATCCAAGGCCCAGGTCCCACCCCTCTCCCCCCGCGGCACTGCCGGAGAAGCCCTGGCCCGCTTAGCGGAAAAAATCAATGACCACTCTAAAGGTCTCTATGCCCAGTCCTTGCCTGAAAGCTAGGCAAAAAAAAGCCCTGCCGCAGGGGCAGGGCCAACATCAGCCTTATTTTTTAACGGTTAAAAGGTCATCGGTGTCTCGCGGTTCCGGCATGCTGCCCGGTAAACCAAAGGGCATTTGACCGATTAATTCCCAGTCCGGAGAAATGTCAAAGGTCTTGGCCACTTCTTCGTCGATTAAGGGGTTGTAGTGCTGGATATTGGCAGCAATCCCTTCAGCAGCTAAGGCCGTCCAGATGGACTGGAGCAGGACCCCTTGAACCTGGTCTGCCCAACGGGGGAAATTGTGGGCATAGGTCGGGTATTCTTCCTTGAGGTCTTTGATCCGTTGGGGGACGTTATAGTATAAGATGGTCCCATAACCGGCAGCAAAGCCATCGATTTTCGCATCTGTGGACTTGAATTTTTCCGCATCATCCACGACTTTACGGAGGGTTTCACGGACGATTTCCCAGAGCTTTTTATGGTTATCTCCTAGGAGTAAAACCAAGCGGCCGCTTTGTACATTCATCGGGGACGGGGCTTCTTCAGCAATCGTTTTAATCAGAGAGGCCAGTTCTTCATCAGAAATAGGCAACTCTGCAGTTAAATCATAATTAGACCGACGCCAAACCATAGCGTCTTTTAATGTTTTAGACATGTAGCTCCTCCTCATATTATACTTCAGCGAAGCACCAAGCCAACCCGGGGCTGCACTTGAATACTATTTAACCTTCATGTTTATATACATACCCAAAATGATGACCTGTAAACTTGACAAGAAAAACATCCTTCGCTATGATATTACGGAGCTTTTGGGAGGTTATCCATGACAAAGCATCAGGAATTTTTACGTGCAGCCATAGAAGAAGCGGAAAAAGCCGCCTTAAAGGGCGATGTCCCCGTTGGCTGTGTCATCGTCCGAAAGGGTGAAATTATCGCACGCGGGCACAACCTGCGAGAGGCCCAGCATGACCCCACTGGACATGCGGAAATCATTGCCCTCCGCCGGGCAGGTGAACACCTAAACCGCTGGCAGCTGGACGACTGTGACCTCTACGTCACCCACGAACCCTGCCCCATGTGCGCCGGCGCCCTTGTCATGGCCCGGATCCACACCCTCTACTACGGCTGTGATGAACCCTTAACCGGCGCCTGCGGCAGCCGGCTAAACCTGGTTCAGTTCCCCGGCTTCCCCCACAACGTCCATGTGGTCGGTCCCCTGGCGCAAGAAACATGTGCCGCCTTAACGCGTCGTTTTTTTAAAGAGAAACGCCGGTAAGTATTTTGGAGAGTTGTCCGAGCGGTTGAAGGTGCGACACTCGAAATGTCGTGTACCCGATAGGGTACCCAGGGTTCGAATCCCTGACTCTCCGTTTGTTTAAATTACAGGCTTTACCTATGGCCAAAAACGTGATGGTTGAGCCTTTTTTATTTTCCCTATTTGCCAACTATTTGCATCCGTTAGCAAAATTCCGAACCATTTTCGAACCAAAATTAGCTTGCCACGGCTTTCACCGCATTAAACAAATGAATATTCTATAAATGCATTGCCCCTAAAGTTGAACCTAGAAAATCCAACATTAGGGGTTTTGCATGGCAAAATATAATTACAAATTCAAACGAAAGGTATCAGAAGCGATTACAGGTTATGAAACCAGTGAATGTAGCTATCAAAATCTAGCCTTAGCACTTAGACTGACCAATCCATCTCTAATAGCAAATTGACGAAGGCAGTACAGGAAAAAAGGTATCGAAGAGCTCCCTACAAAGCGAGTTAGGCCAGTGAAGAACAAGCCTTTTGACCAAGATAAGCAAGAAGCCACTGCCACTCAACCAGTGGATGTAGAAGCCTAGCAGGAAAAATCCAAAAATTAGATCTCCGTCTTTATAAACATACCCCAGCACAAAAGCCAAGCCCCACGCACTATGGGGCTTGGCTTTTAATATCTCATCATCTACTCGATTTGACCGACATGGTAGACCCCTACGCCGATGAGGCCGGGGCCTGTATGAACGGCTAGGGCCGGGTCCAATACGGCGTCGACCATGGGTTTGACCGGGGTCAGGCCTTCCTCCATCTGAGCCTTGACCTGGGCTTCTTCATCCGGATCAGCGGCGCTACAGATGGCAGATAGGTAGTGGTCGCTTTGTAAGGAAAATTCGCGCACCTGCTCAATAATTTGGGTCAGGGACTGGCGTCTGCCCCGTGTTTTTTTTACGACATAGTAGATCCCATCGTCATTACAGGAAATAACCGGCTTAATCCGCAGGGCAGTGCCGAATAAGGAGGCCACCAGGCCAATCCGGCCCCCTTTTTTCAGGTATTCCAGGGTGTCTAAAGAAAAGAAGACCTTGGACTTTTTAAGTTGGCTTTCCAGGTAGGGGCAGATGGCTTCAAAGCTGGCCCCTTCGTCAATCTTGTGGATGACGTCCAGGGCAAAAAAGCCGGCGCCGATACCGATATTTTTCGTGTCAAAGGTGAAGATTTCCAGGTCGGTCATCTCCTTAACCATTAGGTTCACCATGTTATGGGTACCGGAAAGGTTGGCGGAAATATTGATCACGATGACTTGTTTAAAGCCGCGTGCTCGAATGGCATCAAAAACCCGGGTGATGTCATCACCACTGGGCAGGGAAGTGGTCGGAATTTCTGCAGGCATCCGCGCAATAATGTCATCAGTGGTAATATCCAGATTGGCGATAAGGTCTTCATTGCCGTAAATAACGTGGAAAGGCAATTCAAAAACGTCTGCCCGCTCCAGGTAGGCTTCCGGTAAATCGCATCCGGTATCAACGACTACGGCTATTTGGCTGTTTGCTGTCATACTTTCCCTACTTTCTTGGTTCTTGGTCCTGGCCGGCCTCAGTGAGAGCCCGCCCCATCCGGTTTCGTTCTCCACGCCGACTAAGCGGCTCGCCACTTTCATGGAGGATGGCGAGGACTTCCTTAGCAAAAAGCTGGCTGGCCACAGATAGGGTAGCCATATGCATCCCCATCATGGCTGTGGGGAGTTTGTCGATCATGTGGCGGCTATCGTGGTTGCCCTGAGCCAGCCGTCCGGTATGGTGGAGGCTGCGCTCATACTGCTTGCAAAAAAGGTTATAGGCCGCCTGGTAGTCTCCCCGAAAGGCCATCACCTGTAACTTGAGGCCGTCCGAAATATCCTGAATAGATAAAACCGGCTTCAGCAAGACGATAACCAAAAGATAGGCCAGGTGGATGCGGCTATACCTCTTTTTCACCGGCTTGGGGATAATTCTTAATTTCACATAGTTATTGATCATGGCCGGCGTCAGCAGCTTATCCGCTTCAGTGATTTTCAAGAAGGCGCAGTGCTCATTGATGAGCGGCACCAATTGATCCATATATATTTGAAAATCCGGTAGTTCTTCCCAGCGAGGCAGGTGAACCGCTTCAAGGCTCTGCCCCCAAGCCTTTAGTTTATCTTCAAATTGAGACATAACTACCCTCCATTTAAAAACCATAATCAGTATATCACGTTTGCATGATTAGTCAATCTAGTTTTAAAAACTATATAAATTTTTTAAAAGGATTCTATCTAGTTTATTATTTTTTAATTTTCTAAAATTTCGTCTATAATAGACACAGACACTTATTTCTATTGTTTTATTTTTTATTACATTTCAATTTAAAATACATATGAGAGAAGGCCAGCAAATGAGAAATCGTCCACAAATTGTTATTTTAGGTGCCGGATATGCCGGCTTATGTACTGCCCACCGTTTACAGAAAAAGGTAAAGCCGGGTAACGCTATGATTACCCTGGTTGACCGTCGAAGCTACCATGTCAATAATATCTCCCTGCACGAGGTTGCCTTAGGGAACGCCCTGGCCCAGGACGTTTCTTATGACTTGGTGCCTGTTGTCCGTGAACCCCATGCCCGGGTCCTCCAGGCTGAGGTCATCAGCATCGATATTGAAAACCAGGTGGTCCACACCTCTGCCGAAGACTTAGCGTATGACTACCTGGTCATTGCCCTGGGCTTCGTAACGGAAACCTTTGGTATTAAAGGGATGGATGAACATGCCTTCCATATTGAAAACTTTATTCAAAGTGAGGCCATTTCCCGTCACATCGAAGACCGCTTCCGCGAATATGCCTTTACCGATTCCTTACAACGTGACCCCCTTGACCTATCCATCCTGGTTGGGGGCTCCGGTTTTACCGGGGTTGAATTACTCGGGGAAATGGTCGACCGTATCCCCCTCTTATGCAAAAAATACGGGATCAGCCAATCCTTAGTCAGCCTGCGTTGCGTCAGCGCCGACAAAAAATTCTTACCGATGTTCACGGATAAACAGGCCCAGTACATCATGGACTACTTATCCGACGGCGGCGTTGAATTCTACATGGATGCCATGATCAATGAAGCCACCCCCAACAGCTTTAAGTTCAAGGATAAGAACGGCGAACACGAATTCAAGGCCAATACCTTGATTTGGACCGGCGGTGTCAGCGGCAGCCCTATCATGAAGGAGACCTTCGGGGATGCTGTCAGACGGGGCCGCTTGGTGGTTAACCAGGACTTAACCGTCCCGGGCCATGAAAACATCTTTGTCATCGGTGACGTTGCCGCCTTTATTTCCAAGGGGTCTGACCGTCCTGAAGGGACCACTGCTCAAATCGCTACCCAAATGGGGACCGCTACGGCAGATAACATTGCCCGGACCCTGGCGCACCGTCCCCGCCATGACTTTGTCTTCAAAAACAGCGGTACGGTTTGCTCCCTAGGGGCTAGACACGGCCTGGCTTCTGTCTACGGGTTTACGATTACCGGCTTCCTCTCCATGCGGCTGAAGAAGTTTGTCGAAACCTTAACCGACTATAAAATTTCCGGCCTTTACAACGCCATCAAGAATACCCGGCTCTTCAAGCTGATTAACTTCTAATCATCAAAGCAAGAAAGACCTGCGCACGATTCAATCGTGCGCAGGTCTTTTTATTTATAGCTAGGCGGGTCGTCTTCCGACTAGCCTTGTAAAAGTTTTTTCGCCCGGCTGCAGCCTTCGTAAAAAATCCGCTCGGTATCCAGCCGGGGCCAGTCGCCCTGGTGGTAAACCAGCTGGCCGGCGGCATAGACCCGGTCGACGTCATCCGAATGGGCGGCGTAAATCAGGGTGGCTGCCGGCTCATGGTTGGGAATCCACCAGGGTTTGTCTGTATCAAAGCAGACCAGGTCAGCCGCCTTGCCGACGGCGATGCTGCCGATTTCCTCATCCCAGTGGAGGGCCTGGGCCCCTTCGATGGTGGCCATGGTCAGAGCCTCTTGGGCAGAGACCAGGGTCGGGTCCAGACGGGTGAGCTTCTGCATGAGGGCGGCCAGTTGGGCGTCCCGCAGGACAGACTGAGCATTATTGGAAGAGGCCCCGTCTGTACCGATGCCCACCTTGACCCCGGCCTGGCGGAGGTCAGCGACCGGGCAGGCGCCACTGGCCAGCTTCATGTTGCTGGCCGGGTTATGGGCCAGGCCAACGTCATTGGCGGCCAGGATGGCCTTGTCCTCCTCTGTGAGCCAGACCCCATGGGCAATTAGGCAGGGGCCCTTGAAGAGACCGGCGGCCTGGGCCAGGGCCACCGGGGTCTGGCCGTATTTTTCCTGTAATTCGTCAAACTCTTCCTTGGTCTCGCTGACATGGATATGGATGCCGGTTGCCCGGTTCTGGGCATGGGCAGCCACTTCCGCCAGGTAGTCGGGCGAGCAGGTATTGGTGGCATGGGGGCCGTACCAGACCTTGATCCGCCCGCCTTCGGCATTGTGCCAGCGGTCATAGAGGGCGTCATTTTCTTTGAGGGAATGACGGTCGTCATCGTTAAAGCCGATCATCCCCCGGGAGAGGTTGGCCCGGATGCCGGCATCCAGGCAGGCCTGGGCCACAGCATCCATATGGTCATACATATCGGCGATGACCGTCACCCCGGCTGCCAGCATTTCAACCAGGCTGACCAGGGTGCCCCAGTAGACGTCTTCATCGGTGAGCTTGGCCTCTACCGGCCAAATATATTCGGTAAGCCAGGTCTTTAGGTTCTGGTCTCCTCCATAGCCCCTAAGGAGGCTCATGGCCGCATGGCTGTGGGTGTTGACAAAGCCCGGGGTCACCAGGTAATGGCTGGCATCTACAAGGTCCAGGCCGGCTTCCGGGTTAAGACCCTCTCCCAGCCCGGCAATTTTTCCATCCTTGATGAGGATGTCCCCCCGGGTTGGCGTCAGGCCATCCCCGGCTAGGTAGCTGGCATTTTGAAGCAGGGTGCCCTTAGTCATGGCTCTTGGCCCCCTCTTCTTCAAAGAGGTCCGCATCCTCTGCCGTCGGCCCTTCTGCCCCTTCTTCAGCCTCTTTTGCGTCTTGATCCAGGTCTGTGATCCCGGCAAAGAGGGCTTCGGCAAAGTCATCTGCACTAAAGGGGAGGAGCTGGTCCATTTGCTCCCCAACCCCAACGAACTTGACCGGCAGGTCATACTCGGAATTGATTCCGATGACCACCCCACCCTTGGCGGTTCCGTCAAGCTTGGTCAGGATGACCCCGGTCAGGCCGGTGGCTTCGCTAAAGGCCTTGGCCTGGGAAAGGGCATTCTGCCCGGTGGTAGCATCCAGGACCAGGAGGACTTCCCGGAGGGCTTCCGGGGCCTCCCGGTCAATAATCCGGCGGATTTTATTGAGCTCGTTCATCAGATTGACCTTGTTATGGAGCCGGCCGGCCGTATCAATAATGAGCCAGTCAATGCCCCGGCTTTTCGCAGCTGCAATGGCGTCAAAAACCACCGCTGCAGGGTCCGCCCCTTCCTGGTGGGCAATGACCCCACAGCCGACCCGCTCGCCCCAGATTTTCAGCTGGTCGGCCGCGGCGGCCCGGAAGGTGTCCCCGGCAGCCAGGAGGACCTGCTTGCCTTCCTTTTGGAGCAGGTGGGCCATCTTCCCGATAGAGGTCGTCTTGCCGACCCCGTTGACCCCGACGACCAGGATGATATTCAGGGCGCCGGGCACTTCATCCAGGATCTCTTCCGGGGCGGCCAGCCGAGCCTGGAGCTCTTCGGCCAGGGCCTTTTGGAGGTCTTCAGCGGTCTTGAGCTTGTCCTTCCGCTCCCGCTCCCGTAAGTTTTCAACCAGGTCCAGGGCTGTTTGGACGCCGACATCCCCGGAAATCAGGGCCTCTTCCAGCTCTTCATATAAGTCATCATCGATTTCCTTACCGGAAATCATGCCAAATAATTTATCCATAAAACCATGGCGGGTCTTGGCCAGGCCCTGGTTGAGTTCTCGGTTAAGGGCTTCGCTATCAGTCGTTGCTACTTTACCTGCAGACTTATCCTTATCTGCAGCCTTATCCGCAGAAGATTTAAAAAAGCGGTCAAATAATCCCATATCAGGTCTCCTTTTCCAGGTAATCGTCTATTTGTACCGACACCAGTCGGCTGATACCATCCTTGTCCATGGTCACCCCATAGAGGCTTTCAGCCGCCTCCATAGTCCCCTGCCGGTGGCTGATAATGACAAATTGTGTCCCCTCGGCATAGGCTTCAATGAAGCGGGCAAAGCGTTCGACATTGGCCGCATCTAGGGCCGCTTCGATTTCGTCCAGGATGACGAAGGGGCTGGGCCGGACTTCCAGGAGGGCAAAGAGGAGGGCGATGGCGGTCATGGCCCTTTCCCCACCGGATAGGAGGGTCAGGGTCCGCTCCCTCTTGCCGGGCGGCTGGGCCATAATATCCACCCCGGTTTCCAGCATATTTTCCGGCATGGACAGGGACAGTCGGGCCTGGCCGCCTAAAAAGATTTGCTGGAAAATCCGGTTAAAACGGTCATTTAAGGCATGGAAGGTTTGGGCGAACCGGTCGGCCATGACTTCTTCCATTTCGCTGATGACCTTGATTAGGCGTTTTTTAGCCCCTTCCAGGTCATCCAGCTGCTGACGGAGGAACTGGCTTCGGTCGTGCAGGGCCTGGTACTCTTCGGGGGCGTTAAAGTTCAGGGGTCCCATGGCGGCTTTTTCCCGCCGCCAACGGGCCAAGTCCCTGCTGGAATACTGGTCCAGGAGGGACAGGTCAGCTGCCTGGATGGCCTCATCCATGGCCCAGTCAAAGTTGGCGGTCAGGTCGGCAGCGGCCCGGTCCCTTTTATCCTGGATCCCGGTCATCTTGGCCAGGGCCTTGTCATAGCCCGCCTTGGCCTGGTCCCGGTCCTTGGTCGCTTGGGCCAAGGTCTCGGTCATAGCAGCCTCCCGGGTCTGGAGGGCCTGGAGGGCTTCCCGGTCTGCCAGGAGGGCCTTTTGCAGGCTTTCCAGGGCTTCTTTGCCCCCCTTGACCGCGGTCTGGTTCTTGGCCAAGCTCCTTTCCAGGGCCCCTTTTTCTTCAGCCCGCCCCTGGCACCGGTCTTCCAGCCGGTTGATGCCGGCTTGAAGGCTGGCCTGTCGATCTTGAGCTTCGGCCAGGAGGTCGACCTGGTGGCGCAGGCTTTCCTGGGCTTGGGCCAGGGCCACCTGGCTCTGCTGGCGCTTGCCAGTCAGGTCGTCATCTTCCCCATGGCCGGCAGCCAGTTTTTCTTTCAGGGCAGCCTCTTGAGCCTCATTGGCTGCATACTGGTCCAGGGCCTTTTCCAGGGCGGCCTGGGCCTCTATATGGGCCTTCTCCCGGTCTTGCCGAGCAGTGGCCAGACTCTCTCCATCCAGGGCTAGAACCCGGTCTTCCCGATCCAGGGCCTCGGCTTCTTTTGCCAGGCCGGCCAGGGTCTGCTTATGAAGGGCCTGGCTTTGCCGCAAGTCCGTTAACTGGGCCTGGACGGTCTGGAAGGCCTCTTTTACCTGGGCTCCTTCTGTCCGGCACCGGTCCAGCTTGACCTGGGCCTCTTTTTCATCCCCGGCCAGGGCCTGGAGCCGGTCCTTCAAGGCCAGCCGCTCGGCGGTCCGGCTCAGGACCGACTGGCCCTTGCCCCGGCCGCCGGACAGGCTCCCACCCGGACTGACCAAATCCCCCTCCAGGGTCACCAGCCGCTGGCGGAAGCCGCCGGCCTTAGCCAGGCGGACGGCATCCGGCAGGCTTTTAACAATGGCAATCCGGCTGAGGAGCTGGCGCATAATGCCCTCATCTTCGGGGGCATAGGTCACCAGGTCAACGGCGTAGCCGATAAAGGCCTCGTCATCGATGGCCTTGCCCGGGGCCAGGCCATGGACGGTATTCCGCGGCAGGAAAGTGGCCCGGCCGCTTTTATGGGTCTTGAGCCACTGGATGGCCCCTTGAGCGGCCTGGTCATCGCTGGCGATAATATGCTGGGCAGCGCCCCCCAGGGCACTTTCCAGGGCATGGGCATACTGAGGATCAAAGCTGATCCGCTGGGCCACCGTGCCAATGAGCCCCGGGAACTGGCCCTTATTTCTCAGGACAGCCTGGACCCCACCATAATAGCCGCTGCCGGCGGCCTCCATGTCGGCCAGGGCCTTGAGCCGGCTCTGGGCCTGGATGGTCTCCCGGCTCAGTTGGGCCAGGCTGGCGGCCGCAGCCTCCTCCTGCCGGGCCAGACGGTGCCGGTCTTCGTCCAGGCGCTGGGCCTCTTCTTGGGCGGCCTGCAAGGCCCCTTCTTCTTGGCCGGCCCGATACTGGGCTTCAGCTAGCCGGGCCTCCAAGTCTTCTTTTTTATCTGCCAGGGCCGCTATGGCCCCCTCATAACGGTTTTGCTGAATGCTTTCGGCCCGGGCTTGTTCTTCCAGCCGGGCCAGGTTGTTTCGGGCCTCAGCCTGGTCCCGTAAGAGCTTGAACTGGGCCTGGCCCAAGGCCTCCAAGGCCTGATTGTCTTCCTGCTGCCGGCGGCGCCGGTCGGACAGGGCCCGGTCAAAGCCGGCCAGGTCTGCCTTGAGCCGGTTACAGGTTGCCAGCAGGGCAGCTTTCTTTTCACTAAGGGCTGCCAGGCGGTCTTCAGCGGCCTGGAGCCGGTCCCTTTCCTGGCCCAGGCTGGCTTCATCTTCCTCGGCCAGGTAGGCTAACTGTTTCAGCCGTTCTTCAGCAAGAGCCCGCTGCCGCTCGGCCTCGTTATAGCCCTGAACCAGGGCCAGGTGGCGTTCATTGTCCGCCTCTACCCGGTCGGCCAGGACCAACCGCTGGGTCCGGACTTCCACTTCTTCCGTAGACACCTGCCGGACGGCGTTGACCTTGGCTACATAGGCATCTTCCGCCTCGGCCAGGGCGGCCAGGGCCGGTTCCCGGTCCTTTTCAGCCAACTGATACTGGTTGACCACTTGGGCCAGGTGGAGGGCCTTTTCCTTCTCATCCAGGGCCCGGTAGGTCTGGACGGCCTCGGCCTGGTCAGCCAGGCCCGGTAGCCGGCTGTCCAGCTCATAAAAAATATCCTCCAGCCGGTCAATATCCCCTTCTGTACTCTGCAGCCGCCGTTCGGCCTCTCGCTTCCGGTACTTATACTTGCTGATGCCGGCGGCTTCTTCAATGAGCCCCCGCCGTTCGTCCGCCTGGAGGGAGAGGATATCGTCAATCTTCCCCTGGCCAATGATGGAAAAGCCATCCTTACCCAGGCCGGTATCCATAAAGAGCTCGTGTACATCCCGCAGACGGGTTTCCTGCCGGTTGATTTCATACCGGCTCTCGCCGGACCGGTAGAGGGTCCGGGAAACGGCCACCTCCTGGTAGTCCAGGGGGAGGCCACCGTCGCTATTGTCCAGTACAAGGGTGACCTTGGCCATACCGACCGGTTTGCGGCCATGACTGCCGGAGAAAATGACATCCTCCATTTTGCCGCCCCGCAAGGTTTTAGCGCTCTGCTCCCCTAAAACCCAACGGACCGCATCCACGACATTGGACTTGCCACTGCCGTTCGGTCCGACAATAGCAGACACCCCGGGTGAAAACTCAAATACCGTGCGATCGGCGAAGGATTTAAACCCCTGTAATTCTAATCGTTTTAGGTACAAACTGCCTCCTTATGCTCCTATAGCACATCCGTCTCAGCTTCCAGGCCAAAATGGACCAGGGCCTCATAGGCTGCTGCCCGTTCGGCATTTTTCTTGGACCGGCCCTCGCCGGTGCCAAGGCATTCGTCATCGACCCAGACTTCCATCTTGAAATGCTTGTCGTGGTCCGGCCCATGGCTTTCCAGGAGCCGGTAGCTGATCTGGCCCTGGTGGTGACTTTGGACATACTCCTGTAACCGGGTCTTGTAGTCCCCGTAATAGCCGGCCGCTACCTTCTTGAGTTCCGGAGCCAGGATCCGGCACAGCAGGTCTTCCAGAGGGGCCAAGCCAACGGATAAATACACCGCTGCACAAACAGCCTCCATGGCATCAGCCAGGTTTGAAGCCCGGCTGGCCCCACCGTGGGCACTCTCCCCCCGGCCAAAGAGCATCAGGTCGCCAATCCCCAGGCGGCCGGCTGCCTGGGCCAACGCCTCTTCACAGACGACGGTGGCCCGGCGCTGGGTCAGCTTACCTTCATCATCACCGGGGTATTCCCGGTAAAAATAAGTGGCCATGACCAATCCCACCACCGCATCGCCTAAAAATTCCAGGCGCTGGTTGGTCCCACCCCCATGCTCCTGGACATAGGAGGGATGGATCAGGGCCCTATGCAATAAGTCTAAGGAAATGGGCGCCGCCGGACTGAGCTTTTTCGCCAAATCCGTCAGGGCCGCCTGCCTTTGGTCTGTCATCAATAAACCCCCTTAGCCGATAGATATAATCGCTACCATTTTACCGTAAAGCCCGCCACAATAAAAGGAAAAGAGACAGGCCGCAGCCTGTCTCTGAACTTATGTGATAAAAAGGACCCGGACCCCGTAGAGGATGGCCAGGTGAACCGGGTAGAAGAAGTAAAAGAGCCACTTGATATCCAAGCCCCGCCTGCCATTATAGAAGTAGGTCAGAACAAAGGCCAGGGGTGCCGTAAACTCAAAGGCCACGCACAGGCCCCCGGAAAGGCTCTGGGCGAGCCGGGCCTTTTTGACCTGGCCGGCCAGGGGGATGTAGAGGATGGCAATGAGGATGACCCCGAAGGCCCCATAGTCTGTGTGACAAAATTCCGCCAGGACCATAAAGGGGACCGCAGCCAGAAAGCCCAGGACCCCGACATCCCTCTTGAGATGACGGCGGGACAGGTCCCGGACCCCCTCCCAGGCCCATAAGCCTAAGAGGCCAAAGAGCAGGGTCCAGAGGACGTTCTGGGCCCCCCAGATGTTCTCCCCACCATAGATGGCATAGTCAAAGGGGAGCTCCGACAAGAGGGCCACAAGCAGGAGCCGGCCTGCATACCGGTCCTTGGACCGGGTATGGATAAAGCCTTCAACCAGGAGGAAACAGAAGATAGGGAAGGCAATCCGGCCAATGAGCCGGAGGACCCCATCCGCCATCAGCGACTGCTGGAGGGCCGGAGACAGGGCGCTGAAGTTATCTCGAATCATGGAGAAATTCAGCCGCATGCCCTCCGCATGGAGGCGGTCAAATAAAAAGCCCCGCTCTATGACCGCTGCACCAATGTGGTCAATCAGCATGGTAATCATAGCGATGATCTTCAATGTAGACCCGCTAAGGCCCCTCTTTCTTCCTTCAACCCCTTGTGCCTCCAAGGCTGTCACCTCTTACTTTTTCAATCCCTAAGCGTTAACCACTGCCTGTTCTCCATCATCATCCAGGCCATCATCTTCATAGACTGCGGCTGACCCATAATAGGCCTCATTAATGCGGTCAAAATTTTTCTGGTTCACAACCACCCGGGTACCCTCAGTGAATGAACCGATCATTCGCTTATCCTTATAGAGCTGTCCGGCCTTAAAAAGCAGGTCCTTAACATCCCGGGGGGAGGTCTCGTCTGTAAAGACCAGCCCTCCCTCCTGGACCAGGTCCAGCCGGTTACTGTCATTCACTTCAAATAGGGGCCGGCCACCCTTCCCGGGTAGGTAGCAGGCATTGACATAGACTTGATTGTCCTTGAGCCGGTTATCGACCACCAGGTAGCACTGATCCATCAAACGGTCACTAATGACCACCGGCCCCTTGGCCGGATCCAGGGTAAAGGTCTTTTCCATAGTCTCATAGCCCAGGGCCTGGCGGTATTCTTCTTCCGATACATACTCGGTCTCTGCCAATTGTACCACGGTCATGATGGCACCGACAACACAAAGCAGGAGACCTAACACAGTTATGACAAGAATATTTCTTTTCATTGACCTTCCCTCCCTTGAGCAGCCGGCGCCTTGGTCTTAGCCACCGGCTTAGCGGAAAACTTACGGTCTGCATAAATGACATGCCAGATGAGGAGGACCAGGGCCAGGGATAAGAGGCCGATGCCAATGACCAAGAGAGTGGGCCCCCAAATGGGCAGGCCTACAGCGAGTCCGGCTATCGCCAGGACCCCGACCACAAATAAGCTGAGCATGGTCGCTAGGGCAGGCAGGAGGATAAAGATAAAGACCAGGGCCTTGATGGTGAAGTAGGCCAGGCGGATGAGGGGGTCATTCTTATCGGCCCCTTGTGAGGCCCGGGCGGCCTGGTTCCTGTGGCTCCTTCTTTCTGTCCTGACAGCAGCCGGTTCGGCTGGATGCCCCGGCGAAGTCGCCCCCTCTGCCGGCGCCGAATCATCGACCGGGTCATCTGTCTCTTCAAGGGTCGGCAGGAGGTAGTGCTTGATCAAGAAATAGACGGCATATATCGCCACCGCCAGTTTAAGAAGTTCCAAAACGACCGCCGTCAGGCTAATGAGGACCGCCCCGAGGGGGTTGTTTTCATAGCCATAGAGGTAGCCCCGGAGCGGGGAAAAGAGCGTTTCCAAGCCGCCGGCAATAATCAGCACAATGACCAGGAGGATGACCCCCTTGGCAATCAGCTGGCCGGCAGCCCGACGGTCTAAATTCAGGAGCGCATCCAGGGTATCTTCCAGGAAGTAGCCAAAGCGTCTGATGAAGCCACCAATGGTATCCGTCTCTTCTGTAGCAAAGCCCGGGTCCACATGGTAGGCTTCCAGAAGCCCCTCCACCAGGTCATCAAAATCACCGAAACCGGCAATGGCCTGGTCCTCTGTGAGCCCCTCTGCCAGCTTCATGTCAATATGACCAGCGTATTCGTTTAAAATATCTTCGCGTTCTTTTTTATTCAGCACCTGCAAGCGGTTATTCAGCCTTGCTAGGAAGGTTGCCTTGGTCACGACCTTCGACCTCCTTTAAAAATCTTTCAATCCGTTCTGTAAACAAAAACCATTCTTCTTTTAACCGGCCCAATTGCAGGGCCCCGGCTGCCGTTAACCGGTAGTACTTCCGCGGTGGTCCCTCTGTTGACTCCTTGAGGTAGGTCTCAAAGTAGTGCTCGTTGGTTAGCCTTTTCAAGAGGGGGTAAATCGTCCCTTCATTGACATCCATCACATCTTCCACCAGGTTAATGATTTCATAGCCATACCGGTCTTTTTCTGCAATGACAGCTAATACCACCAGCTCTAAGACGCCTTTTTTAAATTGACTGTTCACATAGAGTCACCTCCTTGCCCCTCGCCTTTTAGAAATAGGCGCGGCTGCTTCATTTGCTTGTAGGTCCGGTCATCCAGGGACCAGGTCAGGTCTCTCAAAAAAGGAAGGCCACCTACGGTTACCAGGGGATAGTTGCTATAAATGTCAAAATACAGGACCCGCCTGCCCAGGACATGGCCTTGGTGGCTAAACTGGTAGCGGTAGAGCAGCTGGGCGTCCTTGGGCCTTTTGACAAAGGCACAAGTCCCGGTCTGCCGGCTTGTGGCCGTCACAGCAGCCAGGTAGGTCCGGGCTGTCTGGTTCTCTGCCTGGAGGATTGGGTGGTCCCAGGCATCCAGGACCCGAGCCTGGTCCCGGGCCGGCAGCCCGGTAGCCCCTTTGACCTGCATGAGGCCAATGCCGGCAATAACAACAAGCAGGGCCAGGCCAAGCAAGCCGGCCAGCCAAACCCTTCGACGCATTCTTATCCCTCCTAGTACTTCTTTTTCTTAGTACCTTTCATTTTTCAAGTACCATGTTATTCTATGTACCTAGCATTGTCAAGTACTGAAACAAAAAAAATAGTTCATGCCCTCCTCTTTTTCCAGCCGGCGTGCTAAAATAGAATTTAATAGACTATCCAGAAAGAGGCGATGCCATGACGTATGCAGCCATTGAAGCCGGCGGCACCAAGTTTGTCTGCTCGGTCGGCGATGCCCAGGGAGGCCTGCTTGACCAGTTCACCTTCCCGACCACTGTACCCGGCGAAACCCTGGGCCGGGTCATCCACTTTTTACAAGGGCATGCCGGAGACCTGGCCGCCATTGGGATTGGCTCCTTTGGGCCCATTGATACCTGTCCCCAGTCCCCCAGCTACGGCTATATCACCTCCACCCCCAAGCCCAACTGGCAGTCGGTCAACTTTCTCGGTCAGCTGAAAGCCCACTTCCAGCTGCCCATAGCCTGGACCACCGATGTCAATGCGGCAGCCTATGGGGAGTACAGCCTGGGCGCCGGCCGCCAGGTCCGGAGCCTGGTCTACTACACCATCGGTACCGGCATTGGCGGCGGGGCCATCCAGGCCGGCCGCTTTATCGGGGGACTGAGCCATCCGGAAATGGGCCACATGCGGGTTCAAGTCCACCCGGACGACGCCTTTCCGGGCCACTGTCCCTTCCATCAGACCTGCCTGGAAGGCCTGGCCTCGGGGCCGGCCATCGCAGCCCGGATGGGACGACCGGCCAGCGACCTCCCAGCCGATGACCCCTTTTGGGACATCGAAGCCTACTACCTGGCCCAGGCCCTGGTCAATACCAGCCTCATCCTGGCCCCGGAAATGATCATCCTCGGCGGTGGCGTCATGAAACAGGGGCACCTCCTCGACCGGGTCCGGGCCCAGTTTGAAAGCCTGACCGCCGGTTACATCAAAACCCCAACCCCGGAAGACTACATCCAGGGCCCGGCCTTGCAGGACAACGCCGCCACCATCGGCTGCTTTGCCCTGGCCCGGGAGGCCGCCCAAGGGCACTTTCCCGCTAAGGATTGACCAAGGCGAGCCGCCGGCCCTCTTCTTCCGCTCCAGCCAGGCCCTTAACGCTTACAAGATCCTTAAAATAAAAGAGGCTGTGCCGGAATGAGATTTCATTCTGACACAGCCTCTTTTGATATTCAGTTCAGAACCAAGGGCTGAAAAGGAAAAGGCACCGCTGGCCTCGTAGGCCCTGACCTTAATCCACCAGGCTGGTTTTTTTCAGCTCCTTGGTAAATTCTTTTTTCTTAATCTGATTTGACGCAAAAATAACCACCAGGTTCCCATCACACTTAATAAAGGCAATGCGGAAGCTGCGGAAGGCATCATAGGGTAGCTTGAATTCAAAAATCAGGCGGCCTTTATAGCGGGCCCCCGGCACTGTTTTTATTTTTTCAGGGTGCAACCGGATGACATCCCGGTAGCGGACCAGGATCCGTTGTAGGAAAAGTTCTTCAGAAATATGCTGCTGCTTGATAAAGTGGGTCAATACCCGATTTTTTTCTAAGAGAACAGTATCCATGCCTCGCCTCCTCAGGGTCTGTTTACATAAATTATACAAAATATTTACATACCCCGACAAGGGTTAAGCCAATCTATAAATAAGGCCTATATAAAAACCGCCACCTTCCCGGTGGCGGTTACTTTTATTTTTGCTGGTCTTTGGCGGCAGCAATAAAGCCGCGGAAAATCGGGTGGGCATGGGTCGGCCGGCTTAAAAATTCCGGATGAAACTGGCTGGCCACAAAGAAGGGGTGGCCGGGGAGTTCGATGACTTCGACCAGGCGGCCATCCGGAGAAGTGCCGGAAAAGCGCAGGCCGGCTTCCTGGAGACGGTCGCGGAAATCGTTATTGAACTCATACCGGTGGCGGTGACGTTCCTGGATTTCTTCGGCATCATAGAGCTGCCGAGCCAGGCTCCCTTCCTGCAGGCGGCAGGGATAGAGACCTAACCGTTGGGTCCCACCCATATTTTCGACCCGGGTTTGGTCCTCCATGAGGTCGATGATATTATGAGGGGTATTTTTATCAAATTCAGCACTCTGGGCATCATCCCAGCCCAGAACATTCCGGGCAAATTCCACGCAGGCCAGCTGCATACCCAGGCAAATGCCCATAAAGGGCAGCTGACCTTCCCGGGCCAGGCGGATAGCGTCAATCTTCCCTTCAATGCCCCGGTCACCAAACCCGCCGGGCACCAGGATGCCATCCATATCCTTCAGGGAGGCTAAGAGCGCCGGCTTATGTTCCAGCTCTTCAGAATTAACCCAGTGGACCTTCACCTCAACATTGTTTTCATAACCGGCGTGGGTGAGGGCCTCCACTACCGACAGGTAGGCATCCGGAAGCTCAACATATTTCCCAACCAGGGCAATGTCGACGCTTTCCTTAATGGCCTTAATCCGTTTCAGAAGGGCCTCCCAATCGGCCATGTCCGCCTGAGGCGCAGTGGTATTGAGCTTTTTCAGGACAATATCGTCCATGTGCTGGGCCTGGAGTTGGAGGGGCATTTCGTACAGGTGCTCAACGTCCCTGTTTTCAATAACAGCCTCTTCATCGACATCGCAGAAGAGGGAAAGCTTGGCCCGCATGCTGGTCGGCATGGGCTTTTCGGTCCGCACCACTAAGATATCCGGCTGAATCCCCATTCCCCGCAGCTCCTTGACACTGTGCTGGGTGGGCTTGGTCTTCATTTCACCGGCAGCACTGAGGTAGGGAATGAGGGTTGTGTGGATGTAGCAGACATTTTCCGAACCGACATCCTTTTTCATCTGTCGGAGGGCTTCAATAAAGGGCGTCGACTCAATATCCCCAACAGTACCGCCAACCTCGGTAATGACAATATCCGCCCCGGTGGTTTCCCCGGCCCGGATGATTTTTTCCTTGAGCATATCCGTAATGTGTGGAATCACCTGGACCGTTGCCCCCAGGTAGTCCCCCCGGCGTTCTTTTTTAAGGACTTCAGAATAAATTTTGCCGGTGGTCACATTGGAATACTTGTTCAGGCGGACATCAATAAAACGTTCGTAATGGCCCAAGTCCAAGTCTGTTTCAGACCCGTCATCAGTGACATAGACTTCCCCATGCTGATAAGGACTCATGGTGCCCGGGTCCACGTTTATATAGGGGTCAAACTTTTGAATGGTAATCTTGAACCCCCGGTTCTTTAACAACCGGCCCAGAGATGCTGCCACAATACCTTTACCGATGGACGATACCACGCCCCCAGTGACAAAAATATATTTTGCCATAATTGCCTCCTCATCATATTTATCTTAACGGTGCCCACTATAAATAATATAAAAACCGCCCCATTCACCTGAACGGGGCGGCAGGCCGTGCCCTTTAAAATAATACCCGAACCCGCCTGTAACGTCAAGCGTCACAGACCCTTCCGGCATCTTAAGTAAACTTATTTTAATAAGGTCATGCTAAAGGTCAGTACCATAAAGAGCAGGGAAAAGACCGCTGATGCTTTTGCAAGCTGGTCATCCAGGCCGCGTTTACCTAAAAAGGTTTCAGCACCACCGGAAATAGACCCGGACAAGCCGGCGCTCCGGCCGGACTGTAAAAGGACCGTTGCAATAACACCAAGGGCACAAATCAGTTGTACCACTTGTAATGCTAGATACATATGTAAAAGCCTCCTTACGCCCAGTATTACATAAATAACACACATGATTATACCATAACCCCGCCCCATATACAAGACTAAAAGACCGGATTCGTCACTCGCCAGGCCTGCCCGGCCCCTCCGGCTGGGGGCTTTCAGCCAGCAAAAAACCGCCCGGCGGGCTGCCGAACGGTCATTAAAAAATTATTTTAAGTTGAAAAAGCCTTCCCGGCCCAGGTAGACGGCGCTGTCGCCCAGTTCTTCTTCAATCCGTAGGAGCTGGTTGTACTTGGCAACCCGGTCGGTGCGGGCGGGGGCGCCGGTTTTGATTTGGCCGGCGTTGACAGCCACAGCGATATCGGCAATAGTGGCGTCTTCCGTTTCACCGGACCGGTGGGAGATGACGCTAGTGTAGCCGGCCCGGGCGGCCATTTCAATGGCGGCCAGGGTTTCGCTCAGGGTCCCGATTTGGTTGACCTTGATGAGGATGCTGTTGCCGACGCCTTTTTCAATACCCCGGGCCAGCCGCTTGGTATTGGTAACGAAAAGGTCATCCCCGACGATTTGCAGGCGGTCGCCGAGCCGGTCGGTCAGCTGCTGCCAGCCTTCCCAGTCTTCTTCGTCTAAGCCGTCTTCAATAGAAATGATGGGATAGCGGTCGATGAGGCCTTCGTAGAAATCAATCATTTCGCCGGCGGTTTTACTGGTCCCTTCACCGGCCAAGTTATACTTGCCGTCCTTGTAGAGTTCGGAGGAGGCGACATCCAGGGCCAGGAAGATGTCCTTGCCCGGTTCATAGCCGGCTTCCTTGATGGCTTCGACGATGACCTGGAGGGCTTCTTCATTGGAGGCCAGGTTCGGGGCAAAGCCCCCTTCGTCGCCAACAGCAGTGGCTAGCCCCCGGCTGCTGAGGACGTTTTTCAGGGCATGGTAAATTTCCGACCCCATCCGAAGGGCTTCTTTAAAGCTGGGCGCCCCCAGGGGCATAATCATAAATTCCTGGATGTCGACGTTATTATCGGCATGCTTGCCCCCGTTTAAGATATTCATCATCGGGGCCGGCATGACATGGGCATTGGCCCCGCCGATATACCGGTAGAGGGACAGGCCATTGGCGGCGGCAGCTGCCTTGGCGCAGGCCAGGGAAACGCCCAGAAGAGCATTGGCCCCACAGGCCCCCTTGTTATCGGTCCCATCTAGGGCGAGGAGCTTGGTGTCCAGTTCATTTTGCCGACAGACGTCCATGCCCAGGAGGGCCGGGGCCAGGCTGTCGTTGACATTGGCCACAGCCTGTTGGACGCCCTTGCCCAGGTAACGGCCCTTGTCGCCATCCCGCAGTTCAACGGCTTCAAAGGCCCCGGTTGAGGCCCCGGAGGGGACGGCCGCCCGGCCCATAAAGCCGGTATCGGTCCATACATCTACTTCAACCGTCGGATTGGCACGGGAATCGAGGATTTCCCGGGCAATAATGCTTTTAATTTTATGCATGCTGGTCTCCTTCCAGTAAAGAGCAACCGGTCATTTCCGACGGTTGCGGACAATCCATTAAATCTAAAAGGGTCGGGGCAATATCACAGAGGGCCCCCGGACGGAGGGTCCTCCCCCGGCCCTGAACGAGTAATAAGGGCACCGGGTTGGTGGTGTGGCTGGTCACCGGCTTGCCACTTTCATCCTGCATCTTTTCGCAGTTGCCATGGTCAGCACAGATGAGCATGGCCCCGTCGGTATGGGCCAGGGCCTGTAAAATCCGGCCTAGAGCCTGGTCAACGGCCTCCATGGCCTGGATGGCAGCCGGCAGCTGGCCGGTATGGCCGACCATGTCCGGGTTGGCAAAGTTCACCAGGATAAAGTCCTTGTCGCCGGCTTCTAGGGCCTGGACGACCCCATCGGCCACAGCGGCGGCACTCATTTCCGGGGCCAGGTCGTAGGTGGCCACCTTCGGCGAGGGCACCAGCCGCCGGTCTTCGCCGGGGTTGGCTTCTTCCACCCCTCCGTTAAAGAAAAAGGTGACATGGGCATATTTTTCCGTTTCCGCCGTCCGGAGCTGGTTTTTGCCCTGCTTGGCCAGCCAGGCCCCCAGGGTATTCTCAATGCTTTCCGGCGGATAGACGATGTCTTCTGCGGGCACCAGGCCGGCTTCATATTCGGTCAAGGTCCGGAGGGTCACCTGGGGATGGCTGCCGCGGTCAAAGCCGGAAAAGTCCTCCTTGACCAAGGCCTGGCAAAATTCCCGGGCCCGGTCGGCCCGGAAGTTAAAGAAGATGACCCCGTCTCCATCGGCTATGGGCCGGCCGGGGCCGATAACCGTGGGCAGGATAAATTCATCCGTCACCCCTTCGTCATAGGAAGCCTGGACACAGGCCACCGCATCATTAGCGGTCCGCCCCTGAGCCTGGACCACTACCGCCCAGGCCTTCTGGACCCGGTCCCAGCGGTTGTCCCGGTCCATGGCATAATAGCGACCACTGACCGAGGCAATCCGGCCAAGGCCCTGGCGGGCGATTTCCGATTCCAGGTCCTGGACATAGGCCAGGCCCGAATCCGGCGGCACATCCCGGCCATCGGTAATGACATGGACCGCCACCTGGCTGAGCCCCTGGTCCTTGGCCCAGGCCAGGAGGGCGTAGAGGTGGCTGTTATGGGAGTGGACGCCCCCATCCGATAGGAGCCCCATCAGGTGGAGGGTCCCGCCGTTGGCCTTGAGCCGGTCTGCCAGGGAGGCCAGGGCCGGCTGCCTGAAAAAACTGCCGTCTTGGATGGCCCGGCTGATCCGGACCAGGTCCTGGTAGACCACCCGGCCAGCCCCTAAATTCAAGTGGCCGACTTCTGAATTCCCCATTTGTCCCGCCGGCAGACCAACGGCTTCGCCGGAGGCTTCCAACTGGGTATGGGGCACTGTCGCAAAGAGGTCATCCAGGTGAGGGGTCCGGGCTTGGCTGGCCGCATTGGTCGGCCCTGCCGGGGCCAGGCCCCAGCCGTCTAAGATACAGAGGACCACCGGTTTAGCCACAGCTGGCACACCCCTTCTCGACAAGGGCGGCAAAGCTGGCCGGCTCCAAAGAGGCCCCGCCAATCAAGCCACCGTCAATATTTTCCTGGGCAAAAAGGGCTGCACAGTTATCCGGTTTCACACTGCCCCCGTAAAGGATCCGGGCCTGGGCGGCCACGTCCTTACCCAGGCGGTCGGCTAAATGAGCCCGGAGGCTGGCACACATGGCCTCGGCATCTTCCGCTGTCGCGGTGAGGCCGGTGCCAATGGCCCAAATCGGTTCATAGGCAATGATGACTTCCTTGGGGAGGACCCTGCCGGTCATGTCCCCAAAGACTGCATCCAGCTGGGCCCGGGTGTGGGCTTCAGCCCCGCCGGCCTCCCGGATGGCCATGCTTTCGCCAACACAAAGGACGGGCATCATGCCGTAATCCGCTGCTGCCCAGTATTTTTCTGCCACAAAGGCATCTGATTCCTTAAATAAGTCCCGGCGTTCCGAATGGCCGGTTAAGACATAGCGGACACCAAAGGGGGCCAGCATGGCCAGGCTGACCTCACCGGTAAAGGCACCGGCAGCTGCTGGATGAAAGTTCTGAGCCCCCAGGCCAACCCCGGCCAAGGGCGCCTTGGATAGGGCATCCAGGGCTGTCAGCGGGGCAAAAACGGCCGTATCCACTTCTGCAGGCAGGGCCGGTAGGCTGTCAAAAAAGGCCACCGCCTCGCCTGCGGTCTTATTCATCTTCCAGTTGGCCATAATGAGTAGCTTTCTCATACCGGCTCATCCTCCCGTTCTTCCAATACCGCTAAACCGGGGAGCATCCGTCCTTCTAAGAAGACCAGGGAGGCCCCGCCACCGGTGGAAATATGATCGATTTGTTCACTAAGGCCGGCTTGGGCCACAGCAGCGACGGAGTCGCCCCCGCCAATAATGGTGTAACCCGCGCTATCGGCCACCCCTTGAGCCAGGGCATTGGTCCCCTGGGCAAAGGCTTCTTTTTCAAAGACCCCCATGGGGCCGTTCCAGAAAATGGTCTGGGCCCCTTCCAGGGCCTTGACATAAAGGTCCCGGGTGGCCGGCCCAATATCCAGGGCCATATCCCCGGCGGCCAGGTCGTCCACCTTTTTGACGGTCCCTTCGGCATCATCCAGGCTCTTCGCTACGACCACATCTGTCGGCAGTAAGAAGGCCTTGCCGGTTTCGGCCTGTTGGTCTAAAAGGCCCTTGGCCAGGTCAATCTTATCTGTTTCGACCAGGGAGGCCTGCATATCATAGCCCTGGGCGGCCAAGAAGGTATTGGCCATTCCCCCACCGATAATGACCTTATCGGCAATTTTCATAAGCTCTTCAATGACTAAAATTTTATCGGAGATTTTCGCCCCGCCAATAATGGCCACATAGGGGCGGACCGGCCGCTTGCCGGCCCGGGCCAGGGCGGAAATTTCTTTTTTCATCAGGTAGCCGGCAACGGCCGGTAAAAAGTGGCCAACCCCCTCCGTCGAGGCATGGGCCCGGTGGGCGGTCCCGAAGGCATCGTTCACGAAGATATCCCCCAGGGCAGCCAATTTTTTCACAAATTCAAGGCTGTTCTTTTCTTCTTCCGGATGGAAGCGGACATTTTCCAAAAGGAGGGCCTGGCCCGGTTGTAGGTCAGCGACGGCCTTTTCAGCCAGCTCGCCAATGCAATCGTCTGCCTTGGCCACCGGTTGGCCCAGGAGGGCCGATAACCGGTCGGCCACCGGGTCCAGCCGCAGGCTGTCGACCACCTGGCCCTTGGGCCGGCCCAAGTGGCTCATAATAATCAGCCGGGCCTCATGGTCCAGCAAATAGCGGATGGTCGGCAGGGCGGCCTGGATCCGCTCATCATTGCTGATGGCCCCGGTTTCCTTATCCAGAGGGACATTGAAGTCCACCCGTAAGAGCACCCGTTTACCAGCTACATCGTAATCTTCTAGCGTTTTTTTACCCATGTTTGCCTCCTTGTGCGTCATATTTACCTTTATTATACGCATGGATAGGTCATTAATCAATCATCATGATCACCAAACGTCGCCTTCTGCCTTGAGTTTTTCGGCAAATTGTTCCAGCCGCCGCATCCGGTGGTTAATCCCACTCTTGCCGATGGGCGGGTCACACATTTCGCCCAGCTCCTTCAGGCTGGCCTCCGGGGCCAAGAGGCGGAGGTTGGCCACCTGTTGTAGGGCCCGGGGCAGCTTGTCAAAGGCATCCTGAGCCTGGATGTACTCAATCATCTCTACCTGGCGGAGGGCCGCATCAATGGCCTTATTCATATTGGCCGTTTCACAGTTGACCAGGCGGTTGACCCGGTTGCGGACCCCCTTGGCCACCCGGACATTTTCCAGGTCCATGACCGCCTCATGGGCACCAATCAGGGCCAAAAAGTCGCTGATCTGCTCGCTTTCTTTCAGGTAGAGGACACAGTTTTCCTTCCGGTAGCTCATCCGGAAGTCAATCCCATAGCCGGCCACCAGGTCGGTGATCTGCTCGGCGTATTCCTCGCTTTGGGTGACGATTTCCAGGTGGTAGCTCCGCTGGGGGTCGGTCAGGGACCCGCTGCCCAGGAAGATGCCCCGGATATAGGCCCGGCGAACCTGGTCCCCGCCGGTGAATTCCGGCGCGATATCCGATCGGAAGAGGAGCCCGTCCTCATTCATCATTCCCAGGGTGGTCAGGGCCGTCTTGAGCCGGCCCTGGCCGGGCACCCGGACCACATAGCGGATATTTTTCTTTAACTTGGTATGCCGCTGGATTTCTATCCGGGCATTTAAATGAAATAATTGTCTCAACCAGCTGTAGGCCTGGCGGGCCACAGCGGCGTGCTCTGAAACCAGGGCCAGGGATATCTGCTTGCCTGCACCGATGAGAATGGACCCGTCCATACGGGCAATCCCGGCCAATTGAGCCACCTGCTCCCTTTCATCCAAGTCAGACAGGTGGACCAGTTCGTTTTTTACCTTTGCCGAGTAGCTCACGTGTCCAAATCCTTTCTATGTTTGTAGGTTTGCCAGTCCCAGTAGGACTTGACCAGGCCCCGGTGAAGTCTAAAGTAGTTATCGTTGTAGAGGGTCTCCATAATGGTCTTGGCCAGGGGCAGGGAGGCATGCCGGTAGGGATTATCTGAAGCAACCAGGGGGGCGGTCACCAGGTCGGCACCGAGCTTCTTGATCCCGGCTGCATCCACCTGGACATGGGCCCCACCGCCGGTGATAAAGTCGGCCAGGGCCACATCCGACGAGGTAGTGCCATCATCAGCGATAACATAGTCCACCAGGCCCTCCTGGCTGTGGGCAAGGATGGCCTGGAGGTGGTCGGTGGCGGTGTAGTTGGTCGTCTCTCCGGGCTGGGTCATGACATTGCAGACATAAAAGACCCGGCCCCGAGCCTTGGCCAGGGCCTCTGTGACCCCCTTCACACACAAGTTGGGCAGGACCGAGGTGTAGAGGCTGCCCGGCCCGAGGACAATGGCGTCGGCCTCAGCAATGGCCGCCAGGACCTCCGGCAGGACTTCCGCATCACCGGGCCGGATGCTTAATTTTGCAATGGCGGCCTCGGCATCGGTAATATGGCATTCGCCGACAATCCGCTTGCCGTCAGTCATCTTGGCCACCAGGGTCAGGGGCTCCATGGTAATGGGCAGGACCCGGCCGGAAATATGTAGGACCTGGTCAATATTGGCCACCGCATCCTGGAAGTTTCCCTGGACAGCGGTCAATCCAAGGAGGAGTAAATTCCCCAGACTGTGGCCCTTGAGCCCCTCCCCCTTGGCAAAACGGTAGCTGAAAAGCTTCTCCATAATATCCTGCTCATCGGCCAGGGCCACAATGCAGTTACGAATATCCCCAACCGGGATAACATCAAAGGCCTCCCGGAGCTTGCCCGAAGACCCGCCATCATCGCCAACGGTCACCGCTGCGGTGATATTAGAAGTGTACTTTTTCAGCCCCCGCAGGAGGACCCCCAGGCCGGTCCCGCCGCCAATAACCACAATCTTGGGGCCATTGGCGAGGATGGTTTCTTCATAATAAGCATCTATGCTGGACCCCTTGGTGCTGTGAAAGCGACTGGAAACCTGCATACTGCTGTAAAGAATGAGCCCTATACCGATAAACACGCAAATGAGACCTTGCCAAAAGGAAAGGTCTGGAAGATTCAGTTGTAGGAAATGGACGACATCATAGGTGAATTGCTTGGCAGTCTGGTTGTTGACCATGGACCACAAGCCCAACACCACAAGCCCTAAGGCTACCCCGCCTAAAATGGCCCAGCGTTTCAGCCCTAAACCGGGAGAAAGCCATTTGGAAAGTCGCTTGCGTGGCTTCAAGCCATCACCTCATCTCAACTAATGGTCGCGGTGGTTCACCGTCACCTCATAGCCCTGTTCTGCCACCCGCCGGCCCAGGGCAATGGCCATGGCAATCGACCGGTGCTGGCCACCTGTACAGCCAATCCCGATGGAGAGCTGGTTCTTGCCCTCCTTGATGTACTCCGGCAGGAGCTCCAGGACCAGGTCGGAAAAGTGGCGCAAAAAGCGCTGGGTTTCCGGCCGGTCATAAATATAGGATTGAACCTCCGGGTCCCGGCCGGTCAGCTGGCGGAGCTCCGGCACATAGTAGGGGTTGGCCATGAAGCGGACATCCATAACGATGTCTGCATCAATGGGAATCCCGTGCTTAAAGCCAAAGGAGGTGATCATCACCTGGATGCCGGTCTCTTCTGAGGTCAGGGTATCAATAAGGGTCTGCCTCAGGTCGGCATTGGTCAGGTTGCTGGTGTCGATGATGGTCTGGGCCCGGTCACGCAAATAGGCCAGGGCCTCCCGCTCCAGCTGGATCCCGGTCAAAAGAGACCCGGCCGGGCTTTGGGGGTGGCTCCGTCTGGACTCCTTAAACCGCCGCACCAGGACTTCATCAGACGCATCCAGGAAGATGATTTCATAATGGATGCCGATGGCATGCAAATAAGCGAGCGCATCATCAATACTGTCTAAAAAGGAGCCGTCCCTTAAATCGACGACCAGACAGACTTTATTGATGTTACCCTCGCTCGTAACAATCAGGTCTGCAAATCGGGAGATGAGTGGCGACGGCAAATTATCTACACAGAAATACCCCATGTCTTCCAAGACTTTACTGGCCTGGGTCTTCCCTGCACCGGACATGCCGGTGACAATGACAAAATGTTTGTCCGTCTGCATGACCTCACCCCTTCATTGTTTTTTAAGCATCAACCGGTCTGGAGGCACGGAATACCAGGTAGCGGCCACCAAGGAAGGCCTCGCGGTTTAAAATCAGGGTTTCCTGGTCATCATTAATAAAGAAATAACCCTCACCCACCTGGTCGGCTTTTTTCCAGCCCTTGTAATCAATCCAGTCTAAGAAGAGGTCTTCGCTCTTGCTTTGGTTTTTCATAATATAAGCATAAGCCCCTGCCCCTTCATATTTGGTGAAGAGTTCAGCTTGGGGTCTTTCCAGTTTTACGATTGCTTCAACTAAGTCGCGCTTAGCCATACCGAGGCCACCAATGGCACCTGCGGCCAAGGCTAACCCTAGGATTCTTTTTTTCATCGTCTTCTACCTCCTGAAAGTTTGACTGCCAAAAAAACAAGCTTTACTGCCATTTTTTCAAAAATAATCATACCATGTTTTAGCCCGTTCGTCATGTATATTTACTAAATTTGCTGAAATCGACCGGATTATTTGCAAACTGTTTTTTTGCCTGCTATGATGACGCTAACAGAGAGGAGTGGTTCTCATACAAGACTTAAACCGATATGGCATCGTGCCGGACAAGTGCCCCCGGGAAATTGTCCTCTTACGGGGCAGCGGCTGCAAGTGGAGCGCCTGCCGCTACTGTGACTACCACCTGGACCGGTCCAGTGACCCTGCCGCCAATTACGCCTTAAACGCCCAGGCCCTGGCCCAGGTAGACGGCCGCTACCAACACCTGGAAGCGGTTAATTCCGGCTCCTTTTGCGACCTGGACGCCCAAACCGTCGATGAAATCTTCAAGGTCTGCCAAGACAAGGGCATCCATACCCTGACCATCGAATGCCACTGGCGAGACCGGGACAGCCTGCCGGCCTTACGGGACCGGTGCCGGGCCGCCGGCATCAGCCTCAAGGTCAGCAGCGGGATTGAAACCTTTGACGGCCTGGTCCGGGAGGCCTACCTCAATAAGGGGATTCCGGCTGACGTCACGCCGGCAGACCTGGCCCAGCACTTTGACCAGACCTGTCTCCTATTCGGCCTGCCCGGCCAGCACCTGGCCCAGATGACCCGGGACCTGGCCATTGGCCTAACCTACTTTGACCGGGTCACCTTGAATATCTTTACGGCCAACAGCCGGCAAATCCAACCGGACCCAGGCGTCATCGCCCTTTTCAAAGACCACATCTACCCCCTTATCAAAGACAATTCCCGGGTGGATATTTTAATGGAAAACACCGATTTTGGCATCGGCTAGACTTGATTTCCCTTTGGGATATGATATAATATCTTGATTTTAATCACCAGCTTATAACCTGTAAAGGAGTGCGACCATGCGCAAAAAAGCCATATTATTGCTCTCTGACGGCAGCCGCTTTGAAGGGCAGTCTGCCGGCGCTGAGGGGACGGTCATTGCCGATCTCGTCTTTACCACCGGCCTTGTCGGTTATCTTGAAGGGATTACCGACCCGGCCCACCAAGACCAGATTTTAGTCCAAACCTTTCCCTTAATTGGTAACTACGGTCTGAATGAAGCCGATATGTCTTCAAAGTCAGCCGCGATTAAGGGTTACGTTATTGGCCAATTAAGTGATACCCCCTCTAACTTCCGTTCGGAAGGTGACTTGCCTTCTTTCCTGAAAAAAGAAAATGTCGTTGCTATTAGCGGTATTGATACCCGGGCTTTAACCAAAATCTTACGCAGCCGGGGTAAAGTCAAGGCCGTCCTTACCACCGATCCAGCACAAGCATCCTTGGATGTCCTCACCGGTCGGGCAACGTCAGACCTGCCTAAAGCGCAGTCAGACTCCATATTCCCGACCTGTCGTGGCCTTGCCGACCGACAGGTTATTTTATGGAATTTAGGCGCCAGCCAGGGCCTTTATGAAGCCCTCCAAGCCGGTGACCACACCGTCTGTGCCCTGCCGAAAGATACCGATGCCAAGACCCTCCTTGACCTGCAAACTGCCGGCATCGTCATCTCCGACGGCCCCGGCGACCTGGCCGATTACGCCGACCTGGTCCCGGTCATCAAAGAAGTCCTGGCCGCCAAGGTGCCCCTCCTGGGCATTGGCCTGGGCCACCTTCTACTGGCCCAAGCCCAAGGCCTGGCTGTTACCCCCCTCATTCCGGCCCACCACGGGGCCCAGGCCGTCCGCGACCTGCAAACCGGCCGGCTCTTTTTAACCAACCAGAGCAACCATGAAACCGTTGCCTTAGAAAGCCTGGACAGCTCCATTGCAGACCTCCGCTACCAGTGTGTCAATGACCAGACCTGCGCCGGCCTGGATTACAAGACCGCCCCGGCCATCGGCCTGCAATTTCGCCCTGAAGGCAGGGCCGGTGTCTTAGACGGTTTAGATGCGCTCGCACGCTTTTTTGAACTAGGGGAGGAATAATCGTGCCACTGAATCCAGACTTAAAAAAAGTACTTGTTATCGGCTCCGGCCCCATTGTCATTGGCCAGGCAGCTGAATTTGACTACGCCGGTACCCAGGCCTGCCGGGCCTTAAAGGAAGACGGCCTGGACATTGTCCTCATCAACTCCAACCCGGCCACCATCATGACCGACGAGGCCATGGCCGACCACATCTACATCGAGCCCCTCACCCTGGAAACCGTCAAGCGGGTCATCGAAAAAGAAAAACCGGACGCCGTCCTCTCTACCCTGGGCGGGCAAACCGGCCTGACCCTGTCCATGCAGCTGGCCAAGGAAGGCTTCCTGGATAAGATGGGCGTCCGCCTCCTAGGGGCCAAGCCGGAAACCATCGACAAGGCCGAAGACCGGCAAATCTTCAAGGATACCATGACCGCTATCGGCCAGCCCACCATCGCCTCCAAGGTCGTCACCCACGTGGAAGACGCCCTGGCCTACGCCGACGAAATCGGCTACCCGGTCATCGTCCGCCCGGCCTTTACCCTGGGCGGCAGCGGCGGCGGCATTGCCGATGACCACCAGGCCCTGGCTGAAATTGCCCAGCACGGGATTGACCTGTCCCCCATCAACCAAATCCTGGTTGAAAAGTGCATTTCCGGCTGGAAGGAAATCGAATTCGAAGTCATCCGCGACAAGGACGGCAACGCCATCATCGTCTGCTCCATGGAAAACGTCGACCCCGTCGGCGTCCATACCGGCGACTCCGTCGTCATCGCCCCGGCCATCACCCTGGCTGACCGAGAATTCCAGATGCTGCGGACCGCCGCCCTGAATATCGTCAACGCCCTGGAAGTGGAAGGGGGCTGTAACGTTCAGTTCGCCCTCCACCCGGAAAGCTATGACTACGCTGTTATTGAAGTCAACCCCCGGGTCAGCCGGTCTTCCGCCCTGGCCAGTAAGGCCACCGGCTACCCGATTGCTAAAATCGCCACTAAAATCGCCATCGGCTACCGGTTAGACGAAATCCAAAACGCCGTCACCGGCTGCACCACCGCCGCCAGCGAACCGACCGTTGACTATGTCGCGGTGAAATTCCCCAAGTGGCCCTTCGACAAATTCGTCTACGCCAAGCGAGACCTGGGCACCCAGATGAAGGCCACCGGCGAAGTCATGTCCATCGGCAAGAGCTTTGAAGAAGCCCTCATGAAAGCCGTTCGCGGCGCAGAAATCCGCCACGACACCCTGGCCGATGCCGGCATGCAGGCCCTCTCCGACGAAGACCTCCGCCAAGAAATCGGTAAAGCCACCGACCTCCGCCTCTTCGCCTGCTACGAAGGCCTCCGCCGGGGGATGACCGTCGATGAGCTCCATGCCATCACCATGATTGACGAATGGTTCCTCAATGGCTTCCGCCGCCTGGCCGAATACGAACAGGCCATCACCGGCAAGGCCCTCTCCGAAGAAGACTACATCACCGGTAAGAAGATGGGCTTTACCGATAAAACCCTCCGGGCCCTTTCCGGCCAGGCCCTCCCCATGACCCTCAAGCCCGTCTACCACATGGTAGACACCTGCGCCGGCGAATACCAGGCCGAGACCCCCTACTTCTACTCCGCCTTCTACACCCCTGACGAAGGGGCCCTGAACGAGGCCGAAGACCACGTCAAGGCCTCCAAGAAGGACCGGGTCGTCGTCTTTGGGTCCGGCCCCATTCGGATTGGCCAGGGGATCGAGTTTGACTATTCCAGTGTCCACTCCGTCTGGGCCCTCAAAAACCTGGGATATGAAGTCATCATCATCAACAACAACCCGGAAACCGTCTCCACCGACTTCGACACCGCTGACCGCCTCTACTTTGAACCGGTCACCTGGGAAGACGTCAAGCCCATCCTGGACCTGGAGCAACCCATCGGCGTGGTCGTCGCCTACGGCGGCCAAACCGCCATTAAGCTCACCGCTGACCTGGCCAAGGCCGGCATCCCCATCATCGGCACCACCGCTGACGGCATCGATATGGCCGAAGACCGGGAACGCTTTGACAACCTCTTAACCGAGCTCGACATCAAGCGCCCCGCCGGCCACACCGTCTTCACCGAAGAAGAAGCCCTCAAGGCCGCCAGCGACATCGGCTACCCCGTTCTCATGCGGCCCTCCTACGTCCTGGGTGGGCAGAACATGATCATCGCCTGGAGCGATGCCGATATCCGGGAGTATATGAAAGTCATCATCAACGCCGGCGAAGCGGAAAACCCCATCCTCATCGACAAATACCTGTCCGGCATTGAAGTCGAAGTCGACGCCATCACCGACGGCCAAGACGTCCTCATCCCCGGCATCCTGGAACACGTCGAAAGAACCGGCATCCACTCCGGCGACTCCATCGCCGTTTACCCGGCCCCCAATATCCGCCCCAAAGTCGCCATGCAAATCCTGGACCACACCAAGGCCCTCTGCCGGGGCCTAGGCGTCATCGGCCTGGCCAATATCCAGTACATTGTCTACGGCAATGACGTCTACGTCATCGAAGTCAACCCCCGGGCCTCCCGGACCGTCCCCTATATTTCCAAAGTCACCGGCGTCCCCATGATCGACCTGGCCACCCGGGTCTCCCTGGGCGAAAAGCTCCAAGACCTGGGCTACGGCACCGGCATCTACCCCGCCAGTACCCACATCGCCGTTAAAATCCCCGTCTTCAGCTTTGAAAAACTCATCGACGTAGACACCCACCTGGGGCCGGAAATGAAGTCCACCGGGGAAGTCCTGGGCATTGGCAAGACCATGCTGGAAGCCCTCTACAAGGGCCTCATCGGCGCCGGCTACACCCTCACCAAAGAAGGCGGCGTCTTCATCAGCGTCCGCGATTCCGATAAAAACGAAATCGCCCCCATCGCCAAAAAATTCTTCAACCAAGGCTTCCGGATCTACGCCACCAGCGGCACCGCCAAAGTCCTCCGGTCCGTCGGCATCGACCTCACAGAAGTCGATAAAATGCACGAAGGCACCGACGAAAACGCCTGGGGCCTCCTGGAAAGCCACGAGGTCGACTACATCATCTCCACCTCCACCCGCGGCCGCGACCCCGAACGGGACTCCGTCATCATGCGCCGCAAAGCCGTCAGCCTCGGCATCCCCACCCTCACCTCCCTCGACACCGCCAACGCCCTCATCGACAGCATCGCCGGTGACTTCACCGAAGAAAACACCAGCCTGGTGGATATTAAAGCCCTATAAGCTGGCATGAGAGCGTAAGAGATATAGCAAAGCCCCCGCACCATTCAGGTGTGGGAGCTTTTGTGTGTGGGCGGAGAGCGTAAGGCCGTTTCGCCAGGACCTTCAAAATTAGTTTCCTTTAGGGAAAAATTTAGGGAAAATTTATAAATCTGTCATGCTTGTGGACTATTAATGCTCCAAAGCCCTATAAGTATAAGATATATAACAGCTAAGGTCTCTTATTATTTACGCGTCTTAATCGCCGGCCTTTTCCCTCTTGCTTTTGCCTCTTTAAAATTTCCCGCACTTCAGCCAAGTGTTTCGCAGTAAATCGTATAGTTTTTTCAGAATCCATGGATATGTCAAAAAAACCTCGTTCCGTTGAAATAATAATATCCAGATCTTCTAAATTCCTTAGGAATTTCTCATAAAAATCGTCATTAGCCCGCATAGATTTGAAGTCTTTACTGCATTCTAAGCAAAGATTGAGATGCATCTGTTTCCAAGCATACACCGGTTCCCTTTCAATTTGATCACATTCAATATATTTCCCTGGAAATACTTTCCCACACATCTGGCAGAAATATGCCCCGTGATGCTCTTTACTCCTATACATTGTATTCACATAAACTTTTTCTTCAAAGGCATGTTCAGGTTCCCATCTTGTTACTTTTTTTTCAATATATCTATTTTTATCCTTACTCCATAGTTCCTTTATATGTTTTTGTATTTTACCGTAGTTGACAACGCATTCTTCAGGAAATTCCTCTTTAGATTCAAAGCTGTCTTGCGTATCAACCAAAAATTCCAGCTTGAACTTTTGTAGCTGCTCCTCTGAAATATATCCTTCTCGGATTAGCCTTCTTATTATGTCTTCATAATTATCCAGCTGGGATAGATCCTTTATATCTTCATCTGAAACTTTATCTATCAAAACCAGATTATCATAATGAATAGAACTTACGGGGTACATTTCAAGAAAGTGAGCAAAAGCCAAAAATTCATCGCCTACAACAATACGTTTTAGCAAGGAGCCCCGGGTTGTCAAATGACCTGCTATGAACTTACCTTCTCTTCTATATTCACCGCTTCTCATTAACATAGGAATTTTCTTTAGTATCCCTTGTAGACCTCTTTTAATTATAGAGGGGTTCAATTTTCCTTTTTTAAAATCATCAAGTAAATATTTTGCCACCTCTTCAAGACGCTTTGAATCGTCGTGACCATCTAATGACTCTATGAGATTTATACGTTGCTCCTGCTCTCTAGCATCGAGCACTTCTTGGGATAACGTCTGGATTCTGATATACTCACCCAAAATAGCATCTGCAAGACTAGCGCTCATAATAGATGTATCTAAAATTTGATACTGAGCAATATCGATATTAGTTTCACTGACTGCGGGCATTAAATATATTTCATCCGAGTACGGGACATATTCAGTCCCCTGTTCATTCTTAAGTGGAAAGATGCTGAGATTTTTTACATCATGTAGCCCCAAAGCTCCATTTTGTTTAGCTAGGTAATCATAAAGTGCGTTTCTAAATTCCTTTTCATGAATATATTGAGACACATATTGCTGCAAAAAACTGAAGACTTCCCCCTCTGCTACTTTCTCACAACCAAGCTCCTTCAACTGGGGGATATATTTCTCCTTTTCCGAAGTATCCAGAATAGGTTTCTTAAAAAAATTCTCAAGAATCCTCTTATTGGTCAACTTGAGCATAAACTCCGGGATAATTACTCCACCTTCCTGGGGGGAAACGAAATTTTCCCTGCCTACGATCGGAATGAACTGAAAGTTTTTAAGCAAGTCGCTCCAATCATATGCGTTCAGGTAGTGATTCCCAAAATTCTTAGATTGGAGTCGGCCACCTACCGATTCAAAGTGCACGTAGTCTAATACATTCAAGCCACCAATGCTTGTACGGCCGCCTCCTTTTGCCAGGTTTTGTTCTTGTTCAATAAAAGAAAAAACAGCCTGATAAACTTCGTCTCGAATGATATTGTTCCAATGGTTTTCTAGGATGCCCTCTCTAGATGAGGTTAAGTCAAAAGGTGCATCAATAATGAGGGGCACATCGCTCCTGATTTCCGTCGGAAGGCCTGAATATACAAAGGATTCAGCCGGCACTTTGTTTATATAAGCATAAATTGTAATCTTTTGATCACGGCTGATTTCCCTACCACCACTCCTTCTGTCCTTTAAAGCGGCTTCATCCCGGACTATGAAGTTATATTCAAATCGCTTTAAGGCGTAGTTTTCTTTCTTATTATTGGATCCTATTAACGTTATCTGCCTTTCCGAGGGTAGGTCCTTGATTTCGATATCTATCCCTGGAAAAGAAATACGCTTTAATTTACGCAGGCATAGGCAAAGTCTAAGTTGCTCATTCTTATCTTTTTTTCTAAGACCTTCTCCCACTCCTTCTTTGGTCTTAAATACCATAACGGTACCCTTGCCATGTTGTAAGGCGGAACACTTAGCCGGAATGGTTGGTGCTGTTGCCTTAATTTCAAAATCAAAACCATTACTGTGTATTTCAACAGAGTCAGCAATCCCAAATACAGATTTAAAGCCAACCCCTTTCTCACCAATGGGTTCGAAATCCTTCTTCTGTAAAAACTTTTTAGTGGAATCCCCAATAGCTGTTATTGCTCTAACATTTGCTTTTGTAAAGCCCTCTTCGTTCGAAATCGTCTTAATAAGCTTATCCTGTATTTCCAGGGAAAAACTGGGCACTATATCTGTCGAAAAAGAACAGTCATCGGCATTTTGCAGGAGTTCGTTCAAAAATCTATCTGGATTGGCGCCAATTTTTTTTATGACTGAAACATAACCTTGGTAGGTCTTTTCCCCATAAGCTATTTTTATGCTTTTACGAACATCTCTCAAGTGCTCCAAATACTGTAAGTTAGAGCAAGCATCATCCTCTTCAATTCTATCTAAACGCTTAGTCGCAGCCCTTAGTTTTAAAGATAAGGAAAAAATTTTATTAGAATCAAAGGGTTCTACCAAGATGGCTAAAGAGTTGAGCTCTTCCCCCTTCTTCAAAACAATCCCATTCTCTCCCAGTAGGGCAAGGTCTGCTTCTGATTTTACTGTGAAAATTTTATCCTTATTTTGATTAAAATAATTTTCAAAGACTGACTTTAGATTAGCCTCCTGCACCAGTTTAATAATTTCTTGACGCGCTTTTTCATCAATAGGAGCCGTTTCACCAGTCACCTGGACAGGCGGCTTCTTTCCCAGATGAATGAAGTTAGCTGAAACGCTCTGTACTTCTTTCAGAAATTTAACATATTTGCCAACAACACTAAGTTCACTTTCTCGTAGAACAATTGAGTCAGACTGTTCTATTAAAAGTCGATAGTCCTCCTCTGTCACTTTTAAGGTCTCTAAGCAACTCATGATTTGCTCAAAATACTCAGGATTTCCAACTGCATTTTCAAATAATTTCTCGTACACCTCTTTTATAATCTCTATACCAAAAGGCCGCATGTTCTTTGCCGTTGACGGGATGAAAAGCTCTCGCTGTTCCCCCAAGAGCTGATAGACTGCAAGTGGATCAGCTAATTCAATGTCTTTACTGAATGAAACGACCCGGTTAGCAGGTTGATAGTTACCGATGGCTGTATAAAAAATATTTTGACTGCAGATGATTTCACCCTTAAGCTCCTCATGATCCAGACAAGCCACCTTCTCATTTTCGCCGATTTTAAATATACTCTCGCTAGACTTTGGGATATAATCAACAATCTTATTTTGAATATTATGAGCCAAGTCTATATAAACCACTTTAAGAAATTCCGATAAGTAGGTAATCGACTTACTGAACCAGGCATTGTATCCTTGTGGATCAACAAACTCTCTCGAAACATCTAATTTAAAAGGCACATGAAGAAAAAGTGGAATATTTGTTTTGATTTGTGTGGGCAGAAAGGAGTATAAAAGCCCTGTTTTGACCTCTAAATCGTCAAGAGGGATAACAGCTACCAAATTATGCTTACGTTCGTCAAATTGAACATTATTACCATACCGCGAAAAACACTCTTCTTTTCCATAGGTAATAGGCATGGTGTAACGGCAACAATTAATAACATTAGATTGAGGGTCTATTTTTCTATCACATGTAGAAAATTCCATATCTATAGAAATGCCAACATTTTTTTCAATGAATAAATCCCCTACTTTCTCTTTCGGAACCCTATTTACATTAAATTCCAGACGACGAAAGCTATCCATATATATCTTTAAATGGGTT
The DNA here is from genome assembly GCF_046097595.1 of Peptococcus simiae. Taxonomy (NCBI): domain Bacteria; kingdom Bacillati; phylum Bacillota; class Clostridia; order Eubacteriales; family Peptococcaceae; genus Peptococcus; species Peptococcus simiae. The sequence continues at coordinate 11,020 of NZ_JBJUVG010000012.1, read as the reverse complement.
AACTTATTAAGAAACAGGATGGGGTTTTGTGTTAAAAGAGCCTCCTTGTCCTTATAAACATCAAATATTTTTCCAAAAAAATCCTGACAGGTTTGAGGTGACATTTGAAGTACCAGCTTACTCCCGGAGATACCTTCAAAATGGTCATATTGCGGTTTGGGAATCATAATCTCCTCTTTATCCAGTTCAAAAGAAAATTTCCCACTCTGAATCAAAACCTTATCCGCAATCCCAAACACAGACTTAAATCCTAAGCCTTTTTCCCCAATCTCCATCTTATCTGCTGATATATTTTTAGATGCTTCTGCAATACCCGTAATGGCAAAAACATCTTTTGGTGTAAACCCTCTTTCGTTGTAACGTAATTCGATATAGCCTACTTCTCCCTGAGCATTAAACTTTATGTCTAGATGACAGTCTTCTATGCTGTCATACTCACAGTCATCTATATTTTGTATCAGCTCATACAAAAACCTCAAACTGTTTTGGTAGACCCCATTCTCACCTACAGCCAACAAGTCCGTTATTGTTTGTCTACAATTTTTTCCAGACAGTTTCAAACCAAGATCAGCTAATTTACGTACCTTTGTCACTAGTGCCAGAAATTCCTTATGGTCATCTATCGTTACAAGGTCACTCTCCTTAATCTCCTCTCTTAAAATCCTACTAAGCTCTAGGGCCTCATCTTCAGTCAATTTATCAGAATATCTATCTTTCAACTCTTCAATAATACCCATAATCAATCCCTCATTTTACCTTTATGATGCCATTTGCAAGCAGGCTGGTGTGTACATCTGCACGACCAGCTAAATCTCTGATTTCTTCAACTTTTGAAGAGTATCTTCTTTCTATAGTTGCTAACTCACTCGTTCTCATACGTTTTATACCTTCATCTTGCGCTTCATCAATTTGTTTTTCTAAGCGAGTCCGCTTCCGCTCAAAACTGTCCTTTAAACTTTCCAGTCTGAATGTACTTGTAGCGCTAACTTCTTGTAAATAGCGGTTTTTTGACTGTTCCCACTTTTTTATATGACTTTCTTCTAAGTGATCCCAGGCCTCCTTGTAATCAGCATCTGAAACCGTCTTTAAGTCCCTACAGTCACCCAGAATAATTTCAAGCAAATTTTGAGACAGGTCATCCTCTTCAGATATACAAATAAGCTCAAAATTATTTTTCAGCCCCGTATACTTCCATGCATAGAGAGAAAAGGGGTACTCTCCGGGAGCTATTTGGTCATAATCACAAGTCATACAAATACGTGCGACTTGATCAGTCGCATAATATTTTGCCGCTTGTCTAGATAGCGGGTGCATCGAAGTGATAAAAAATATGTTTTCATTTGCTTCTGCTGCTTCCGCTTCAAAAGTAATCTCATGTGTTGCCTTGCCCCCTTTCAAAAAACGCTCCCAACCAACTGAACTTGAGTCACTCACCACTTCCAGATTTCTAAAATCTTCAAGTAGTTTTTGCCTGGAACCAGCATTCAGACGCAATCTTTTTATTTTATCATCACCCATAACATGATTGCCTTCTTCTAACCGTTCATCCAGATAATTTTCGATAAGTTTTTGAACCAAGGGTGCACTTAACCAATCATTTGTTGCCTGTTCAAGCTCTGTGGTCATATTCATATTAGATAAGTCAAAACCAAAGAGCTCTTTTTGTGCTTCTTCCAAATTATTTAGCTCTTGTATACGCCTCACTTCATTATCGGCCATCTGTTCAAGCTTTATTTCTCTTTCGTCTTGTGTTAATTCATCATTGACGATAATGCGCTCGATTTTGCTAGCCATTTCACCAATAATGGCTTCACATTCACCTAAGCTTCTTTCAAATATACCTATTCTATTTAAGCAACGGTGATATATATCCGCATCAACTGTATCTGCAGTAATAACGTTGTATATATTAACAACGTCACTTTGTTGACCTCGACGATCAATCCGCCCTATCCGTTGCTCAATTCTCATGGGGTTCCAAGGCAAGTCATAATTAATAAGCATGTCGCAAAACTGATAGTCTAGGCCTTCAGATCCAACTTCAGTAAATAGCAGGATATCAATAGCCTCCCTATCTGCTTTATGAAGTTCAAAACGCCTGCGATACTCTAACCTCTGAAAATCCTCAACGCTGCCATCAATTTGAGCGACACGGAGCCCTTCCTGGTTCAATTTCCTTTTCAAATAATTTAATGTGTGTCTAAACGTGCTAAAGAGAATGATTTTATTATTTCCCTGCTCTTGTTTTTGCTTAATAATCTCCAGTACGCTATCAAATTTTGGATCTTCAGTAGGCAAGTTATTCGCTAGGTCCATGATTTCTTCAGCCATTTTCACAAATTTATTGCATGCGCCGTCACTCAAGTCATCCATAAACAGATCTACATACTCGTTAATTTGTCCAAGACGGCGATGAATGATATCTTCTAAAAATGGTGCTAAGCCAAAAATGCAGCTGGCCGTCTGTCGCCGTAGCGTGGTCATCATAAATAAAATACTGCTTTCACTATGCAAAATCGATAGAACTTCCGCTTCAAACTTTTGGACAGCATCATGCAGATTGCGCTGATAGTCGGTAAACCTCGTTTCCAATGTATGTGACCGCCGTATACAGAAATCCTGGATATCCCTTCTTCTCGTCCGATTGATCATGGTATCAAAGCTATGCAAAGATTCCGTTCTAGAAATTAGCTTAACACGCTCAGAACGAGACAAATTCGGTTTTTTTAGCGTGCTGATAACCGCCTGATAGTTAGGATGACGAGAAATCACCTTATCTCCCCAAGATGTATCTTCTATAGATTTCAATGTATTTATCGTTTTCTGTTGCCAGTGTTCACCAGCTGAACGAATAACGTGCACAGCCTCTGAGATATATTCATTCGGTTCCATCATTGTAGAGAAAGTAGATTCATCTATCACGACATCAGGCCTTAGTACATTCAATAAAGTAAAGAGGTCCCTATCACTGGTTTGGAGAGGTGTGGCTGTTAACATAACGACCGCATCAGCGTGATCACAAAAATACCTGGTACTCTTATATGCAAAAGCTTTTTCTTTTTGCATACTTCCATTTCTTATATGGTGAGCCTCATCTACAATAACTAAATCAAAATGAGGTGCCGGATTTAAATTTTTTAGTCCAAAACCTGTACTAGTCTTCCTGCCTTTTCCTTCGTAAATAGTGCTGTCTAAAATAGAGTAAGGGATAATGATTCTGCTATAGCGCGACGGCCATCTACCATCGCATTCTGTATCTAAAATAATTTGACGTAATGTAGCCCCATCCACAGGATAAAATTGCTCGTCGAAGCGTTTCATCTCCAACTCCCACTTACGCTCAGTCACTAAGGGCTTGGGGCATATGATTAAGATATTTTTTAAATCTTTTCTAGCAGCTAACTCTTTTATGATTAAGCCGGCTTCAATCGTTTTACCGACGCCTACACTATCCGCAATTAATATTCTAGGTTCATCAGCATGGATTAGTTTGAGGGCCGGTCGAAACTGATAGGGCACAAAATCAATTCTTGCTGAATTTAGTGAATACAAGTCGTGCATTGAGGGATTATTAAGTTGATACGCCGTTAGTATACTTCTGAATTTGTTGATCGGTGTCCACTCATACTCATTGGAATCATCGACTCTCGCTATTTGACCGGCGTAAAAGGTTTTTACCGCTCCATCAATAAATACCTGATACCTTTTTCTAGCTCCTACGCTTGAAACCGATAAAACAGCTCCACGTTTCTCCGGAGTACTAATTAAGTAAACAAGATCCTTCTCTTCAATACAATCTTCATTTCTTTCCATTTCTTTAGTCATTGTTTACCCTTCTCTGACTTTAAAATCAAAAAAATTAGGCGCATAGTCTTATTGGTTATATTTTTACGCACCTTTTATATTATGTTTTGTACTATTAATTGACCTATTTCCTGGTTTCGGATAAGAGGATTCGAGTAAATATTGTGACGAACCCAAGTCGTATTCCCTGGTTTACATACATACTCTGGTTAAATGCCCTCTGCCCGGCTATTTCAAACCGCATTTTACCCAGCATCAAACCCCTCCTTTATTTTATCTTCAGTTCGTCTTAGCTAATATTGTACTATGCTAAGCAAAATCTCTCAATTAAATAATCTCTGAAATAACTTTCTATTTCCCTTTTGTGCGCTGCTGGCGACTGGCCAATGGAGTCAGTTATACAAAAAGGCCCGGGTTGAATGAATCGCGTCATTCTAACGGCGATACGAGATTTTTCCCACAAAAAATCCCCCGTTGGAAATCTATTATTTCCAGCGGGGAATTCTATGGTATAATCTAATCGTCACTGTCTTTACACTTGTCTAGTCACTCGAGGAGGGTTGGCCATTGGCTGGCGCTTTCAAAGTAGTGTTGGCTGGCTTTTTTTAGCCGGGGGAGGTCATAGGCGTAGGCTTGGTCGTAGACGCCGATGACTTGGAAGCCGGCGGAGGCGGCGCTTTCGGCGGCGTGGGGGGCGTCTTCAAAGACGTAGCAGTCTTGGGGGCTCTCCCCGCCCAGGTCCTGGAGGCAGGCCCGGTAGACGGCGGGGCCTTCTCTTTTGGTGGCGCCGACTTCTGAACAGGTGTGGACGGCTTGAATGTAGGGGCTGAGGCCTAACCGGTCGAGGACCAGATTGACCAGGGGGCGTTCATTGGCGGTGGCGATGCCCATGTGGATGCCGGCTTGTTGAAAGGCGGCGAGGGCGTCGAGGACGCCGGTCTTTAGGGGGACTTGCTCGGCGTAGGCCTGCCAGGCGATGGCCCGGATGTCGTCGTGGACGGTTTCCAGGCTGTCAGGCAACTGGTAGGCTTCTTTGAGGTAGGCAGCGGCTTGGATGATGGTCATTTTATGGAATAGTTTGGTCATATCGCCCAGGGGCGGGAGCTTGCGTTTTTGTCTAAAGGCGGTGCCGACGTCCTGCCAGAGGGGCATGGAGTCTATTAAGGTACCATCCATATCAAAGATGGCGTAGGTCATTGGTATCACCCTTTCTCCTATCATGGATACCTATTGTACACGATTTATAGCTTTTAAACAAAGTGAGGCGACGATGATGGCAAAGGCGTATTCTGTGCGCGATTATATTACGAAGGTTTTAAACGGTATGGCCTGGGGGCTTTTTTCCTCCTTATTGATTGGCCTGATTATTAAGCAGATTGGGACCCTGAGTGGCTTAGAGATTCTGGTCCAGGTGGGGGATGTAGCCCAACGGCTCATGGGGCCGGCGATTGGGGTCGGGGTGGCTTACATATTAAATGCCCCTTCCCTAGTGGTGATGAGTTGTGCGACGGTCGGGGCCATCGGGGCCGGGACGCTGACCTTTTCCGATGGGCTGGCGACAGCGGTCATCGGGGAGCCGGTCGGGGCTTTTGTGGCGGCGCTTCTAGCGGCGGAAATCGGCCGGCGGGTGGCCGGGAAGACCAGTGTGGATATTGTCCTGGTGCCCCTGGTGACCATTGTGACCGGCGGGGTAACGGGAATTTACCTCTCCCCCATCTTCTCGGCGATGATGAAGAGCCTGGGCCAGGTCATTAATTCGGCAACGGAATTGCAGCCCATCCCCATGGGGATTGCGGTGGCGGTCCTCATGGGGATGATCCTAACCCTGCCGATTTCTTCGGCAGCCCTGGCCATTGCCCTGAACTTAACGGGCCTGGCGGCCGGGGCGGCAACCGTCGGCTGTGCGGCCAACATGATTGGCTTTGCGGTCATTTCCTTTAAGGAAAACGGGCTTGGCGGCCTGATTGCCCAGGGAATTGGGACCAGTATGCTCCAGGTGCCCAATATTATCAAAAACCCCTGGATCTGGCTCCCGGCCATTGTGGCTTCGGCCATCCTAGGGCCTATTTCAACGGCGGTCCTGGGCATGACCTCCAGTGCTTCCGGGGCCGGCATGGGGACCAGTGGCCTAGTGGGCCAGTTTGCCATGCTGGAGGTCATGGGCCACACGCCGGATGTCCTCTTGCAAATGGCGGTCATGCACTTTATTGCCCCGGCGGTCATTTCTATTTTAGTGGCCAAGGGGCTGACGGCTCGTGGTCTCATCAAGGCCGGTGATTTGACTTTAAGCAAGATGGATTAAATAAAAGGCCCCCTTGACAAGGTCATAAGAGAGACCTATACTAGGTATTAGCCGGGGTGCATAAGCTGAGATTAAACCCGTTGAACCTGTTGGTTAGTACCAAAAGGGAGCGATAGTGTCTGCATGGACCGGCGATAGCCGGTCTTTTTTTTATGCCTTTGGATGGAAGGGAGGCGCTTATGCTTGTAAACGGTAAAGAAATAAGCCTGGAGGGGCCCTGCTCAGTCAGCGACCTGCTGGCATCTTTGGATTACGATAGCAACCGGGTGGCGGTACTCTTAAATGGGGCCGTCCTGCCCAAGGCGGCTTTTGCAGAGACCCAGGTCCAGGCAGAGGATGCCTTGGAAGTGGTCCAGTTTGTAGGTGGTGGCTGATGCTGGCAGATGACCTCTATGCCATCCGGGTGGCCCGGCACGGCCTGGCTGCCACTGAAAAACTGGCGGCGGCCAAGGTCGGGATTGCCGGCTTGGGCGGCCTGGGCTCTCACATTGCCATGGCCCTGGCCCGGATGGGGGTTGGCCACTTGGTATTGGCAGACTTTGACCGGGTTGACCTGTCCAATATCCAGCGACAAAACTATACCCTGGCCCAGGTTGGCGAGCTGAAAACCGAAGCCACGGCGGCCAACCTCAGGGCCGTCCACCCGGACATCCAGCTGGACCTCTACCCGGACCGGCTCACGCCGGCCAATATTCCGGATGTTTTCACCAGCTGCAGCCTGGTCTGTGAGGCCTTTGACGACAGCGGCCAAAAGGCCATGCTGGTTTCTACCCTGCTGGCCCAAACCCAGGCCCGGGTCATTGCCAATTCAGGCATGGCCGGCTGCGCCAGCGGAAACCTCATCCACAGCGAAAAGCGCTTTGACAGGCTCTGGCTTTGTGGAGACGGGGAAAGCGATGTAGCGGTCGATGGGCATTTATATGCCCCGCGGGTGGCCCTGTGTGCCAACCATGCGGCCCTTTTAGTCTTACGTTTGTTACTTGGATACGATGAACCTTAAGGAGGAGGACCTATGTCAGACGATCGATTGATTTTAGGTAACCATAGCTTTGAATCACGCTTTATTCTAGGCTCCGGGAAGTTTTCCCTGCCCCTTATCAAGGCAGCGGTGGAAGATGCCGGGGCGGAAATCATCACCCTGGCCTTGCGGCGGGCCAACCAGGGCGGCGAGGAAAATATCCTGGACTTTATCCCCCAAGGGGTTAGCCTCTTGCCCAATACCAGTGGTGCCCGCAATGCCGACGAAGCCGTCACCATTGCCCGCTTATCCCGGGAACTGGGCTGCGGCGACATGGTCAAGATTGAGGTCATCCGGGACAGCAAGTACCTGCTGCCGGATAATGTCGAAACCATCCGGGCTACGGAAATTTTAGCTAAGGAAGGGTTCACCGTCCTCCCCTATATGTATCCGGACCTGAATGTGGCCCGGGACCTGGTCAATGCCGGGGCGGCAGCTGTCATGCCCCTGGCCTCCCCCATCGGGTCGAACCGGGGCCTGTCCACCAAGGACTTTATTCAAATATTAATTAATGAAATTGACCTGCCGATTATTGTGGACGCCGGTCTGGGCCGGCCCTCTGAAGCCTGTGCCTGCATGGAAATGGGCGCTGCGGCCTGCATGGTCAACACAGCCATTGCCACCGCTGAAGATATCCCGGCCATGGCCAAGGCCTTTGCCGATGCCATCAAGGCCGGTCGAGCTGCCTACCATGCCCGGTTGGGCCGGGTCTTAGACCCGGGACAAGGGGCCAGTGCCTCTTCTCCCCTGACCGGTTTCTTACGTGCCCCGGAGGAAGACCATGATTGACCAAAACACCAACCATATGGAATACCAGGAAGGGATGGAGGTCATTGATGGCAGCTTGATGGAAGATATCGTCTCCACCATCTATACCACCGACTTCGACGCCTTCACCGCTAAGGATGTCCGTCGGGCCTTAAATGCCGGCCAGCTGACCGAGACCGATTTTGCGGCCCTCCTTTCACCGGCTGCTGAGCCCTTTTTAGAAGAGTTGGCCCACAAGGCCCAGGCCCTGACCCGCCGGCAGTTCGGCAATACGGTCTCTATCTTTACCCCTCTCTACATTGCCAACTACTGCGAAAACCACTGCGTTTACTGCGGCTTCAACAGCCACAATAAAATCGCCCGGTTAAAACTGGACTACGACCAAATCGAAAAAGAACTGGACGCCATTGCCGCCACCGGCCTAAAAGAGGTCCTCATCCTCACCGGGGAAAGCCGGGGGGCTTCACCGGTATCCTACATTGCGGAAGCCTGCCGGATGGCCAGCAAAAAATTCCGCACCGTCGGGGTAGAAATCTACCCGGTCAACTCTGATGAATACCGGGAGCTCCACGAAGCCGGCTGCGACTATGTCACTGTCTTCCAGGAAACCTACCAGCCGGACATTTATGCTGAACTCCACCTAGGCGGCCACAAGCGGATCTTCCCCTATCGCTTTAACGCCCAGGAACGGGCCCTCATGGGCGGTATGCGGGGCGTTGGCTTTGCCGCCCTCCTCGGCCTGGCCGACTGGCGGCGGGACGCCTTAGCCACCGGCCTACACGCCACCCGGCTGCAGAAGAAGTATCCCCACGCCTCCATTGCCTTTTCCTGCCCCCGCCTCCGGCCCATCAAGGGCCAGAGCGACTACCCCCACCGGGGCATTAGCGAGGCCCAGCTCCTCCAGATCATCTGCGCCTACCGGCTCCTGGCCCCCTATGCGCCGATTACCGTTTCCACCCGGGAACGGGCCGGCTTCCGGGATAACATCATCACCATTGCCGCTACCAAAGTTTCCGGCGGGGTATCTACCGGCATTGGGGAGCACACCTCTGAGGCCGAAAAAACCGGCGATGCCCAGTTTGATATCAACGACACCCGGAGTGTCAAAGAAATGGCCGATACCATCCGGGCCCACGGGATGCAGCCCTCCTACGCCGACGACATCTATGTCTAGGCTCTTTGTGGTCACCGACCGCCGGCTCGTTGCCGGCAACTTCCTGACCCACTTGGAGAAAATCATCTCAGCCCAGCCCCAGGCCCTTATTCTGCGGGAGAAAGACCTGTCCTTTTCCGCCTACTTCAGCCTGGTGGACCAGCTGGCCCCCCTCTGCCGGGCTGCCGGTGTCCAGCTCATCTTAAACTGGCGGGCCCCCGTCATGCGCTACCCGGGCACCTATGTCCAGCTCCCCTTTGCGGTGGCCAAGGACCAGCCGGTCGGCACCCCCTTTGCGGTATCTGTCCATAGGCCTGATGAAATCCGCGCTTTAAATGAGAGTTCTACCCTTTATTTTCTTCTCGGTAATATTTTTGAAACCAGTTGTAAACCCGGTAAGGCTGCAGCCGGCCTGGACTTTTTGGCCCGCTGTGTCCAGCTAACGGATAAAGCTGTTATTGCTATTGGCGGCATCACCCCGGAGAGGGTCCCTACCGTCTTATCTACCGGTGCTGCCGGTTACGCCGTACGCAGCCCTCTGATGACTGCCGACGATCCGACATCACTGATTCAATTATTTCATCAATTTGAACAGTAAGGAGGTCTGCCAATGAACCACCCAACCCAAATGGCAGCTGCCAAAGCAGGGGTTATCACCCCGGAAATCGCCCTCGTCGCTGAAAAAGAGCATCGTGACCCGGACTGGATCCGCGAAAGGGTCGCCCAAGGGACAATTGCTATTCCCTGTAACATCAACCACAAGAGCATTTCCGCCGAGGGCATCGGCGACGGCCTACGGACCAAGATCAATGTCAACCTAGGCATCAGCGGCGATGCCAAGGACTATGACCTGGAGATGAACAAGGTCCGGATGGCCATCGATATGGGCGCCGAGTCCATTATGGACCTGTCCAACTACGGTAAAACCCGGGACTTCCGGACCGCCCTCGTCAATGAATCCACAGCCATGATCGGGACCGTCCCCATGTATGACGCCATCGGCTACCTGGAAAAGGACCTGATGAACATCACCGCCGATGACTTCCTAAAAGTGGTCGAAGCCCACGCCAAGGAAGGGGTCGACTTCATGACCATCCACGCCGGCATTAACCGCCGGGCGGTGGAAGCCTTCCGCCGGGAGGGCCGCCGGATGAACATCGTCAGCCGCGGGGGCTCCCTCCTCTTTGCCTGGATGATGATGACCGACAATGAAAACCCCTTTTTCGAACACTATGATGAGGTCCTGGAAATTTTACGGGCCTATGACTGCACCATCTCCATCGGTGACGCCCTCCGGCCCGGCTGCATTGACGATGCATCCGATGCCGCCCAAATCTCCGAGCTCATTGAGATCGGCCACCTGACCAAGCGGGCCTGGGCCGCCGATGTCCAAGTCCTTGTCGAAGGGCCGGGCCACATGGCCATGAACGAAATCGCCGCCAATATGGCCCTGGAAAAACGGATCTGCCACGGGGCTCCCTTCTATGTCCTTGGGCCCCTGGTCACCGACATTGCCCCAGGCTATGACCACATCACCTCAGCCATTGGCGGGGCCATTGCCGCCCAGCATGGGGCCAACTTCCTCTGCTACGTGACCCCGGCCGAGCACCTCCGCCTGCCGGACTTAGACGACGTCCGGGAAGGGATTATGGCCTCTAAAATCGCTGCCCATGCGGCTGACATTGCCCTGGGCCTGCCCGGCGCCCGGGACCGGGATAATGCCATGGGCGATGCCCGCCACGCCCTGAACTGGCCCCGGATGTTCAAGCTGGCCCTGGACCCGGAAAAGGCCCAGCGCTACTACGAAAGCACCCCCATCGCCGAGCGTCACACCTGCTCCATGTGCGGTAAGATGTGCGCCGTCCGGACCACCAACCGCATTTTAAATGGCCAGGACGTCTCCTTTGTCACAGAAATCGAATCTTGCTAAATATCCTTACTCCTTAAAAACGTCAAAAGAAAAGAGGCACGCTTC
>NZ_JBJUVG010000011.1:0-65850 GCF_046097595.1 Peptococcus simiae | reverse complement strand
GATATTTACCTTGTTTGGTCTGTTTAGTTTAGGCCTGTAGCTCAGCTGGTTAGAGCGCACGCCTGATAAGCGTGAGGTCGGTGGTTCAAGTCCACTCAGGCCTAGAGAGAAGTCATCAGAGGATGGCTTCTCTTTTTTATTGTCTTTTTTGCTGCTTATTGTCCCTTTCAGCCAGCCAGTTCCTTGCCTGGCCCTTGCACAGCCATGGTCAAAAGAGGCCCCTTATGCTATAGTGGATATACGAGTATTTCTATAACGGAGGATGATTATGGCAAGAAGAATTTTATGTGCCGGGCCGACGGCGATTGCGCCGGCGGTCCTTGACCGGATGACCCAGGCTTCGACTAACCCGGACCTAGATCCGGCCTACCTGTCCTTCCACCAGCAGGTCATCAAAAAGTACCAGCGCTTGCTGAATACTGAGGCGACGACTTTTATGATGCTTGGCGAAGCCATGGTGGCCCTGGAGGGCGCAGTGGTCTCTCTGGTTGAGCCTGGCGACCGGGTCCTGGTTTTGTCGAATGGGGTCTATGGCCAAGGCTTTGCGGACTATGTTCGCTTTGTTGGCGGCGAACCGGTTGTCTTTAGCCAAGACCACCGGCATGGCCTGGACCTGGACCGCTTGGCGGCCTTTTTAGCAGAGGACCATGATTTTGCTCTAGCCACCATGGTTCACTGTGAAACGCCAACAGGGGTGACTAATGACCTGGCTGGTTTGGCTGGGCTTTTGAACCGGTATGGGATCCTATCTATTGTAGACAGTGTTTCCGGCATTGGTGGGGAAAAGGTGGACTTTGATGCCTTTGGCCTGGACTGTATCTTGTGTGGGAGCCAGAAGGTCCTCAGCGCGCCGACGGGCCTGGCTCTCGTTACCCTGTCCAAGCGGGCTGAAGCAAAGATTGCCGACCGGCAAAAAGAGGTCCCGTCTTTTTACCTCAACTTTAAGAATTACTATGCCTACGATGACCCGGCCTTTGCTTTTCCTTATACCATGAGTGAACACCTGACAGCTGCCCTGGATGAAGCCCTGGACCGGTTGCTGGCCCAGGATTACCTGAGCCTCCATGCGCGCTATGCCCGCCTGACCCGGGAAACCGTTAGGGCCTCTGGCCTGTCTCTTTATGCCCTGGACCACTTTGCCAGTACTGTAACTGCCGTTTGCCTGCCGGAAGGCCTTTCAGCCAGCCAGCTGCTGGATGCCATGCGGGCTAAGGATATCCTTATTTCAAAAGGGGTCGGCCCTATGGCGGATCGTCTTTTCCGGATTGGCCATATGGGCAATAATATTTCAGAGGATAACTTCCGGGCTCTTTTTGCGGCCCTGGACCAGTCTTTTACTGACCTGGGCTATCCCCTGGACCAGTCTCTGGAGGAAACCTTTACGGCCTTTCTGGCCGATGACCGATTCTAAGAGCCCCATAAGCGAAAAAATCCGCCTCAACTTAGCCTTAAGCGGCAAGTTGAGGCGGATTTTTGTGTTGGAAATCTTGCCGGGCCCTAGACGAACCGGATCCCATCCCGGTAGACATAGCCCCAGGTATTGGTGATAATATCTGCCGGCTCTACAATAAAGCCGTCTGCCAGGGTGGCGTGGGCCACAATCGGTCGGCCATTGTTAAAGCCGAGGAAGATGGCGGCGTGGTTATAGCCGTAGTTATAGGCTGGATGGTAGGCGTAACTCACATCCCCCGGCCACATGCCGGCAAAGCTGGAAGGAATGTATTTGCCCCCATAGTTCGGGGCGGTGAGGTATTGGTCCTTGACCATCCGGTAGCCCTTGTCGGCCTGGATATTGCTGGCTGAAGGGGGCAGGGTGGCAATGCCGAGTTCCTTATAAGCGCTGTAAACGGCGCCACAGCAGTAAACACCGCTGGGGTCATTTAAGTCACAACCGAACCACTTAAAGGGGAGCCCTTCCCGCTTAGCGGCATAGTTGGCTACCGCCTGGCCCAGGAAGCGGCGGTCAGCATCAGGGGCGGTGAGCCAGCTATTGGACATGTCCTGGTCATCAGGCAGGGCCCAGTAGATGGCCTTGCCCTTGTGGCCGCCGGGCCGGTTGCCGTCGGAGACAACCCCATCCTTATTGAACCAGTGAGCCTTGTAGCCGGTAGAAAAGACCCCGTTTTCGAGCCGTTCATAGGAATAGGGGGAGAAGTAATAGGTCTGGCCATCGATTTGTTGCCAGCCTTGGGCCAGGCCCTGGTCGGCTGTGGCGTAGTAGCTTAGGCCATCGCGCTTGACCCAGCCTAGGGCGAGGCTGTCATCGTCATTGAGCAGGTAGGCCTTATCATTGACCTTAACCCGGTTGTCCTTGGTTTGGATGGCCTTGAACCGGGCCTGGTTATCCCGGTCGATGAGGTAGGCCTTACCGTCTTGGTCGCTGACCAGGGTCCGGTTGGCTTGAGCGACCACCGGGTCTTCCTTGAGGCCCCGGAGTAAGATGGAGATGGCCTCAGCTCGGGTGACAGGGGCCTTCGGCCGGAAGCTGCCATCGGGATAGCCGCCCAGGTAGCCCCGGGCTTGGAGGTCTGCTACCCCTGGCCGGCAGGCCGGGGAGATATCGCCGGCATCGGAGAAGGGGATGGGTCCTTGGCTTTGAGTAGCCTCTTCCTTGATGGCCAGGAGGCTGGAAGTGAGCTGGGCCACTTCTTCCCGGCTGATGGCCTGGTCGGGGAGGAGCTTATCGCCATCAAATAGAGTCAAATAGCCAAGGCCCTGGGCAGCTTCAATCTCACCCTTGTACCAGGCCTGGTCAGCCACATCCCTGTAGCCGGTGGCTGTTTGGCTGGGGGTCATATTGTGGACCCCGTAGCTGCGGTTGAGGAAGGTGATGTATTCCGCCCGGGTTACGTCTGCATCCGGCCGGAAGGCCCCGTCTTCATAGCCCTTGACCAAGTCCAGGCTCTGAGCCTTTTCAATGCCCAGGACGGCCCAGTGGCCCGGAGTATCTGTGTAGCTGGCGGCCCATAGACTACCGGGCACCAGGACGAGAGCCAGGGTTAGGGACCCGGCCTGCAATAAGGTATGCCATACTTTTTTCATAAAATACCTCCTTAGTTATGGATTATCCATATAAAACATATAGATATAAATTCATTATAAGGGCTGGGATTTTATTTTCAACTGCATAAAAGGAAAATGATTTAGAATAATAGAACTTTATCCAATTCGGGCCAATCATCGCCCTGGTACCCTTCTTTTTCTTGAAATTTCACGGTGTAGGTCATAAAATAAAGGGCAATATGGAGGGAGGAAGGTAACAATGAAAGTTCTTTTAGTGAATGGTTCACCGAATAAGGAAGGCTGCACCCACCGGGCCCTGCAAGAGGTGGAAAAGGCCCTGCAAAAGGAAGGCCTGGAAACGGAAATTTTCTGGGTAGGCAAAACAGTTAAGGGCTGTACCGCCTGCATGACCTGTAAAAAAACCGGCCAGTGCATCTTTGATGATACGGTCAATACCTTTGCCGCCTTGGCTGAAGAGGCCGATGGCTTTATCTTTGGGTCGCCGGTCTACTACGGGGCCCCGACAGGCAATATCCAGGCCTTTATGGAGCGGCTCTTTTGCAGCGCTACCCGGCATTTAACCTATAAGCCTGCCGCCAGTGTGGTATGCTGCCGCCGGGGTGGGGCCACTGCCAGCTTTGACCGGTTGAATAAGTTCTACACCATCTCAAATATGCCGATTATTGCCAGCCAATACTGGAATATGGTCCATGGCCTGGTCCGGGAAGATATGGAGTCTGATATTGAAGGCCTGCAGACCATGCGGGTCCTGGGGCAGAACATGGCCTGGATTTTAAACTGCATTGCGGCGGGTGAAAAAGTCGGCCATGGCCGGCCACAAATTGAAGACAAAATCTTTACCAATTTTGTGCGCAGGTAGGCAGGTCCCTGCCGGAGGTCTGCATATTTTGCTCCTTGCTGGGTAAGTAGTCAGTAAGGAGTGATTAATATGGCAAATGATAAACTGGATCAAGGCATTGGTGCAGCTAAGGAAAAGGTTGGCCAAGGCCTAGGCGATGAAGAACTTGAACTCAAAGGAAAGGCCCAACATCTCAAGGGTGAGGCTGAAGAAAAGCTGAATAAGCTCAAAGATAGCGCAGCCGCTAAGGCCAATGACCTGCTGGACAAGGTCAAGGGCGAGGACAAGTAATTGCTCTGCCTGAACAGTAAAAACGCTTTGCCGAAAAGGCAAAGCGTTTTTCTTTCTATTGCATTGACAGGGGGCCGGCATCATTTTTATACTGATGGTATGAGAGAAGGAGGCGGGGCGTATGCGGCGAGGACCCTTATTGGTTTTATTGTGTTATGTCTTATGGGGTTTTTTACCCATTTACTGGAAGCTGATTGCAGATGTGAATGCTTATGTCAATTTAGGTAGTCGGGCCATTTGGTCCTTTATCCTTTGTCTCGTCATCCTGGCGGCCCTCAGAAAGCTCAACCAGGTCAAGCTTATTTTTGTTGACCGGCGAGAAATGTGGCGGCTTTTTATTGCCGGGGGCGTCTTGCTCATCAACTGGGGGTCTTACATCATTGCGGTGAACACCAACCATATTGTAGACGCTAGCCTGGCTTATTACTTAAACCCGATTATTTCTATCGTCATTGGCTTTACGGTCTTTAAGGAACGGCTAACCGGCCTGCAATGGGCCGGCGTCATCCTGGCTACTGTAGGCGTGGGTATTTCCATTATTTCTTATGGTCAGGTGCCCTGGCTGGCCCTGGTGATTGGCCTCTCCTTTGCAGTCTATGGGGCCCTGAAGAAGACCTGCCACAGTGAGTCCATCTCTGCCCTAACGGTGGAGATGACCCCCTATGTCCTGCCCCTCCTGGTTTTCGTGACGGTCATGTTTGCCAAGGGACAGGCAGGAGATGCCAGCCTCTGGCAGCTGTTCCTCCTCCCGACCACGGGGATTGTGACAGCAGTGCCCCTCTTTTTTTACTCAACGGGTATTGCCAGCACAGACTATACCCTGGCCGGGATCCTCATGTATGTGAACCCCACCCTCCAGCTCCTGTGTGGGACCCTCCTTTATGGGGAAGTCATCTCCCAGGCCCAGTGGCTGACCTTTCTCTTTGTCTGGGCCGGCCTTATCTGCTATGTGGTCTCCACCTTGCTCAAGCGGCGCAATGGCCAGCCGGCTAAGAAATAGGCCGGAACTGGGTCAGGTTGAGGCGCATGGCCGGGCGGTCATCGCCGAAGGCCTGTCCCTCGGCGATAATAATATAATCATCCAATAATTGTTGACGAACGGCCTCGTACTGGGGCCGATTTTTTATGGGCCAGCGGTAGTAGAGGTAGAAGCCGCCCTGGGTGGCGACCGGGTGGAGACTCGGAAAGTTAGCCTGCATATAGCCGGTGACCGCCTTGAGGGCGGTCCGGGTCCGCTTTTTTAAGAGGTCGATTTGTAGGCTGAGGTCCCGGGCAATATAGTCCCGAAGGATGTGTTGGGGCAAGGCGGAGAGCCCGGCGTCAATGTCCCGGCGGAAGTTGGCCAGGGCATGCATGAGATGGGGCGGGCCAATGAGCCAGCCTATCCGGATGGTGGGCCCCATGTACTTGGAAATAGACCCGGCGTAAAACATCTGGTCGGCCCCGGATAGGGCCTTGATGGGGCGGTTTTCCGTTTCCCGGGCATAGGGGAGCTGGGCGGAGGCGTCGTCCTCAAAAATAGGAATCTGGTAGCGGTTGCAGAGGTGGAGGATTTCCTTGCGCCGCTTGAGGCTGGTGTGGATGCCTGTTGGATTTTGAA
Organism: Peptococcus simiae; assembly: GCF_046097595.1. Taxonomy (NCBI): domain Bacteria; kingdom Bacillati; phylum Bacillota; class Clostridia; order Eubacteriales; family Peptococcaceae; genus Peptococcus; species Peptococcus simiae. The sequence continues at coordinate 60,097 of NZ_JBJUVG010000011.1, read as the reverse complement.
AGATGGGGTTTAAAAAGACCATGCTAATCCGGGTGTGGCGGACCGCCTGGGCCAGGTCCTCAATAGAGGGTCCCTCGCTCTGCATATGAATGGGGATGAGCCGCAGGCCGGCTGCCTGAAAAATCGGCAGGTGGTAGAAGTAGGAGGGCGCCTCAATGGCCACCGTGTCCCCCGGGTTCAAATAGCCGTGGGTGACCAGGAAGATGGCCTGCTGGGTCCCGCTGGTAATGAGGATTTCTTCAGGGGAGACCTGCCAATGGTAGCGGGCGTAGAGGTCCTTGGCGACGGTTTCTCTCAAGGATGTCAGCCCCATGACATCCCCGTCGGCGGCTGCGTCAAAGACCTTGTCCCAGGAGAGGGACTTGATGGACCCCTGGGGCAGCCAGGAGAGGGGGGCGTCCCCGTCTTCCAGGTGGCGCCAGGGGGCCTCCGGCTGGGCTGACAACCTGGCCTTGACCTGGCGCTGGTAGGGGCTTTCCGGAAAGGCTGACCGCTGCATCCGGTCGGGCAGGCCCAGGCTCCACTTGCCCCGGCTGACAAAGCTGCCACTGCCGACCTTTCTTTCAATGAGCCGACGGTCAACGAGTTCACTTAGGGCGCGGGCGACGGTGGACCGATGACACTGATAGAGGGTGGCCAAGTCCCGCTCTGAAGGCAGCCGGTCCCCGGGGGCCAGGCGGCCGCATAGGATGGCCTCCTCCAGGTTATTCATGATTTCTTGGTATTTTCCCGCCATAGGCATCTCCTTTCTCGAACGTATGCCCAGTGTAGCAAGCTGAAAAATAAAAGACAAGCGGCTGCATAAAAGATCAGCCGCTGGGGTATAAAAAATTAGTGTAAAGAATTAATTCCTAGTTTAGAACTAGGAATTATGGCGTATATCTAAATATAGATAGAAGAGAGGGGAAGAATTATGTTTAAATCTGTCACAGATATGATTGGTCATACACCCATGATCGCCTTGACGGCTTTAACGAAAGCATTGGCTTTAGACGGCACCATTCTTGCTAAGGCCGAATTTCTCAACCCCACCGGGAGTATGAAGGACCGCATTGCCCTGGCCATGATTCGCGGGGCCGAAGCGGCAGGTCAACTCAAGGTCGGTGGGACCATTATTGAACCCACCAGCGGCAACACCGGTATCGGCCTGGCGGCTGTCGGTGCCCGCTTAGGTTATAAAGTTGTGATTGTCATGCCGGAAACCATGAGCATCGAGCGTCGTAAAATGATGGCGGTTTATGGTGCTGACCTGGTGCTGACACCAGGTGCCGAAGGCATGAAGGGGGCCATCGCCAAAGCGGAAGCCCTGCAAAAAGAACTGGACGGGGCCATCATTGCCGGCCAGTTCGCGAACCCCTTGAACCCCGAAATCCACTATAAAACCACCGGCCCTGAAGTTTGGGAAGCCCTGGAGGAAGCCCGGATTAAGCCGGATATTTTAGTGGCCGGGGTCGGCACCGGCGGGAGCCTGTCCGGTGTCGGCAAGTACTTAAAGGAAAGACAGGAAAACTTAAAGGTCGTTGCCGTTGAACCGGCCCGGTCTGCTGTCTTATCCGGCCAGCCCTCCGGTACCCACCGGATTCAGGGCATTGGCGCCGGCTTTGTCCCGGACGCCTTGGACCGGTCCGTCATTGATGATATTTATCAGGCGACGGACGAGGATGCCTTGGCCATGGTTGGTCTCTTGGCCAGAACGGAAGGGCTGTTTGCGGGGGTATCCTCCGGCGCGGCCTTGACCGCCTGCCGGGATATTTTAAGAAAAGAACCGGGGCAGACCCTTGTGACCCTGCTGCCGGATTCAGGTAACCGATATATATCAATGGGTGATATTTTTGATCAAGGGAAGGGCGTGGAGGAATAATGGCAAAGACAATATATGTAGATAATGCGGCAACCACTCCGGTTAGTGATAGCGTTTTGGAAGCGATGATGCCTTACTTAAAAGAGGTATACGGCAATCCTTCCAGCCTTTATCATGTGAGTGAAGAACCCAAGGCCGCTATTGCTAAGGCCCGTGACCAAGTGGCCAAGGCCTTAAATTGTGAACCTCGGGAAATCTTCTTTACCTCTTGTGGGACAGAGTCGGATAACTGGGCCTTAAAGGGCTATGCGGTCCAAATGAAAAAAAGGGATAAGACCCACATCATTACGACCAATATTGAGCACCATGCCATCCTGCATACCGCTCAATTTCTGGAAAGCCAGGGCTTCGATGTCACCTACCTACCGGTAAATGAAGATGGCTTAGTGACCGCTGAGCAAGTCCGGGATGCCATCCGGCCGGAAACCGGTTTGGTCAGTATCATGTATGCCAACAACGAAGTGGGGACTATCTTCCCCATTCCCGAGATTGCCGAAGTCTGCCATGAGAAAGAGGTCATCCTGCACACCGATGCGGTCCAAGCCGTCGGTCATGTGCCCATTGATGTCAAGGCCCAGAAGATTGACATGCTCTCCCTGTCCGGCCATAAAATCCATGCCCCCAAGGGAATTGGCGCTTTGTATGTTCGCAAGGGCATTATGCCGGTTAACCTCCTACACGGTGGCGGTCAAGAGAGAGGCCGTCGGGGCGGGACAGAAAATACCGCCTTCATCGTTGCCCTCGGCCAGGCCATTACCGATGCAGTGGAAAACATGGAAAAAAATACCGACCACTGCCGGCGGCTCCGCGACCGCTTAATCGAAGGCCTCTTGGCCATTCCGGCCACCCGGTTAAACGGGGCCCGGGATCCGCGTCTGCCCGGGAATGTGAACGTATCCTTCGAAGGGATTGAAGGGGAGTCCATCCTGCTCATGCTGGATGCTTACGGGATTTGCGCCTCCAGCGGGTCGGCCTGCACCTCAGGGTCCCTGGATCCGTCTCACGTGCTTTTGGCTCTGGGCCTGCCTCATGCCATTGCTCACGGGTCTTTACGTCTGAGTGTCAGTGAAAACAATACCGATGAAGAAGTCGATTACATCTTAGAACATGTGCCGGCCATCATTGAACGGCTGCGGAATATGAGCCCGGTCTGGGATAAGGAAAACCAGCGCATGATTATGGAAGATGATAACCTTAAAAAATAAGCCATCAGATTAGTGCCTTTAATTAAAGAGAGGAGTCTTCACCTTGTATACAGATAAAGTTATGGATCACTTCAGAAATCCCCGGAATGTCGGCGCCCTTGAAGATGCCAATGCCATTGGCGAAGTAGGTAACGCCAAGTGTGGCGATATCATGAAGATGTACCTTAAAATTGAAGATGACATCATCAAGGACATTTCCTTTGAAACCTTTGGTTGTGGGTCTGCCATTGCCACCAGCTCTATGGCCACTGAAATGGTCAAGGACCATCCCATCTCTGAAGCCATCAAGTTATCCAATGATGCTGTTGTCGAAGCCCTGGGTGGCCTACCGGCCAATAAAATCCACTGCAGTGTTTTAGCCGAACAAGCCATTAAGGCAGCCCTGGTTGACTACTACAACCGCCAGGGACAAGACGGCGAAGCCATGGTTGGCAAGCTCATGACTGAAGAAGAAATTGAAGCCACCAACCACATTGAGGAAGACTAAGGATAAAAAGCTGAATACAAAAACGTCTTTTACCTTTTGCGGTAAAAGACGTTTTTTACCTTGCTTGACGAGAGGCGGTCTCACTTATACAATATTGGGAGCATAAAAATTTAAAGACCGTTAAGGAGGGGTATGTCATGCGTGAGGCTGTAGGTGTTATTGGTGGCTTAGGGCCGGCTGCAACGGCTTATTTTATGGAACGGGTGATTGACTTTACCCAGGCCGACTGCGACCAGGGCCATATTAATATGATGATCTTTAACCACTGCACCATTGGCGACCGGACGGCGTATATTTCCGGGGCCTCATCTGAGGATCCCCTTCCCTTAATGATAGAGGATGCCCGGGACATGGCTGCCCTGGGCTGCCGTTTTATCGTCATTCCCTGTAATACGGCTCATTATTTTTATGAAGACATTCAATCAGCGGTAGACATCCCGGTGGTTAATATCGTGCGGGAGACCCTGCGCTATGCGAGCTGCGAGGCCCAGGATCCCCTTTGCATTGGGATTATGGCCACAGATGGTACCATTATGACGGAAAGTTACCAGAAGGCCGCCGAGGAAAGTGGCTGCAGCTGGGTCACCTGTGACCCGGGCATGCAGAAAAAGTTAATGGACATGATTTACCAGGGCGTCAAAGCCGGCCGACCGGTGGCCCTGGCGGATTTTGAGGAAATAGCCAACCACCTGCGCCAAAAGGGGGCCAATTGCCTTGTTTTAGGCTGCACCGAGTTGTCTGTTTTAAAACGCGACCTCGCCCTGCCGGATGAAGATGTCATTGATTCAATTGACGTCCTGGCATTAGAGACGGTACGTCGCAGTGGAAAACCCATGACCGCTGCCGCCTTGCGTGTGAAAGGAGTCAAGTGTAGATGAAAAAATGGAGGCATTTGCTCTGCCTGGTTGTCATTTTTGCCTTAGGCCTGACCGGGTGCAGCACAGGACAGAAGAGTACAGAAACAGTCGAGCGTCCGACCATCACCAATGCGGAAAAGGTCGCTGACCAATATGATGTCATCGTTGTCGGTGGGGACCCGGAAGGGATTGCGGCCGCTATTTCGGCTGCCCGCAATGGCCAGAAGACCCTTCTCTTATGTGCCTCAGATCAACTGGGGGGCCTCTATACCGATGGCGAATTAAACTTTATCGATGTGCCGGAAACCAGAGACGGCACTCAGCTGGTCCATGGGATTTATGATGAATTCTTCAAGGCTGTTGGCGGGTCAGGCTTTGATATTGATAAGGCCTGCCAGGTTTTCTTTGATATGGTCAAGGCCGAGGACAATATTACCCTGCGGGTCAATAGCCAATTCAAGAGCCCTATCATGGAGGGGAATACCCTGCGCGGGGTCATCGTCACTGAAGATGGGGCCGAGAAGGCCTACCGGGGCGATGTGATGATTGACGCCACCACTGATGCCGACCTGGCCGCAGCGACCGGGGCCCCCTACACCTATGCCGGGGAAGACATCGGTGAAAAAGACCGGGAAATGGGGGTTACCCTGGTTTTCGGTCTCAAGGGGCTCGATTGGGATAAAATTGTCCGCCATTTAACGGTCCAACGGGCCAAGGGCGAGGTTGGCAAGGGGTCAACGGATATGGGGGCCAAGGATAACATTGCCTGGGGCTACACCCGTGAAGGCTATGGCTATGAACCGAGCAATGATGCTGTCCGCCTGCGGGGCTTTAACATGAGTCGGCAAAGCGACGGGACCGTCCTCTTTAATGCCCTGATTCTCTTTGATGTTAACCCCTTGGACCCGGCCAGCCGGGCCGATGGCATCGCCCGGGGGCAGAAGGAACTGGAAAAAATCGTTCCCTATTTACGGGAAACCTGTGTCGGCTTTGAAAAGGCTGAGTTGGCCAACACCGCCCGAGACCTCTATGTCCGGGAGAGCCGTCACATTGAAGCTGAATACATGCTGACCATTGACGATGTCCTGGAAAACAGGCCCCAGCCGGATATGGTTGCCGTGAGTAATTACCCGGTAGACGTCCAGCCGACCAAGGCGCAAAAATTCGGCACCGTCATCGGCTTCCCGGACCAGTACGCCATTGGTCTCAGGTCCCTGGTGCCGAAAAATGTTGACCAGCTGTTTGTCGTCGGCCGGAGTGCCGGCTTCCGGTCCATGGCTGCCGGCAGTGCCCGGATTGTACCGACCGGGATGGCCTGTGCCCAGGGGGCCGGGGTTGCCGCAGCAGTGGCCCGGGAACGGGGCATGAGCCCACGGGCCCTCTGCTATGATGACGCTGGCATGAAAGAGGTACAGACCCGCCTCAAGGACCAGGGGGCCAACCTCAACCATGTGCAGACCCGAGAAGCCGTCATGGACCACTGGGCCTATCCGGGGGTCAAGACCCTGCGCAGCATGGGCTTTTTAGACGGGGGCTATGACAACAACTACAAACTGGATGACCTTTTAAGTAAAAACCGCTATCAGAATATGATCAACGGGTCCCTGCGCAAGCTCGGCTTCCCGCCGGACCCGGCTGTTTTAGTGAACGACAACCCACCGGTTCGCCAAGTGATCGGGACCATGGCCCGGGCGGCCGCCGAATTAGAAGGGCGGAAGCTGCCGGATGACTTCCAAACCTACCGCCACTACCTGATGGAAAAGGGCATCTTAACCCAAGACCTGGCGGCCTATTTCTCCGAACCGGAAAAACAGCCCCAGGGGGCTGAGGCCACCCAATTGGTCGCAAATTTTTACCAATGGGGGCGGACCCTGCCGGGTGCCCAACAATTAATCGGTGTTGAATAAATGATTTGTAAAGGAGGCGCTTATGCATAAATCTTATGGTGGACAAGCGCTCATAGAAGGCGTGATGATGCGGGGCAAGCACCACCAGGCCATGGCTGTGCGCCTAGATGATGGGCGGATAGAAAGCCTGGTAACGCCCTTTACCCCCTGGGGAGAGGCGCACCCGATTTTGCGCCTGCCTTTCATCCGGGGAAGCGTCAACATGGTTGAATCCCTGGTCGTTGGCATGAAGGCCTTGAGCTGGTCAACGAATGTAAACTTAAGCGGGGGGATGGATGCCGAAGAAGAGGCGGTCAAGCCCTGGCAAATGGCCTTAACCGTCCTCATGTCCCTTCTATTATCGATTGGGATTTTCTTCCTGCTACCGGTGCTTTTGGCCCATGCCGCCGGCCCTTGGATTTCCGGGGTCCTGGCCCAGAACCTCCTTGAAGGGGTCCTGCGGGTTGGGATTTTTCTCCTCTATATTTGCCTAATCGCACAAATGCCCGATATTCACCGGGTCTTCCAATACCATGGTGCTGAACACAAGAGCATCCACTGTTATGAGAAGGGGGCCCCGCTGGCGCCGGCTTCAGCCCGGCGCTTTTCCCGGCTCCACCCCCGGTGCGGGACCAGCTTTCTCTTTATCGTTATGGTCGTGAGTATTTTCGTATTTTCCTTTACCGGCGTGGATAATATCCTCTTACGGCTCTTTTCCCGGGTACTTTTGCTACCGGTCATTGCAGGGGTGAGTTATGAAATCCTCAAGTGGACCGGCCGGCATATGGACCGGCCAATCGTCCGCCTCATTGCCTGGCCGGGTATGCAGATTCAGCGGATGACCACCGCTGAACCGGATGAAGATATGCTGGAAGTGGCCCTGGTGGCCTTGGAAAAAGTCCGCTTAGCCGAAAAAGACCAAGAGCCGGTGCCCTTTACTCAGATGACCTATCTTGCCGCACAACATTAAGGGTGAAAGGAGATTACCGGCCCATGAAAGATATGGCCCATATTCGGTTGGCGACCGTAGAAGATGCGGAAGCCCTACTGGACATATACCGCCCCTATATCAGCATGACCTGGCTGACAACGGAGGCAGAGGTCCCGACGCCGGAGGCCTTCCGCACCCGGGTTGCCGACGTCCTTGAAAAATATCCCTTTGTCGTGGCCGAGGTGGGGGATGACCTGTGTGGCTATGCCTATGCGCACAGGTATCGGGCCCGTCCGGCCTACGATTGGAGCGCCGAGCTGTCTATTTATCTAGATGAAGACTGGTCCGGTTACGGCCTGGGTAAGCTCTTGTACGGCACCGTCATTCAATTGTTGGACTACCAGCATGTGCAGACCGTTTATGGTATGATTGTCCGGGATAATGAGCCCAGCGCCGGCCTCCACCTGGGTATGGGCTTTAGCCCCATCGCCACTTATTCCAAGGTGGCTTACAAGCGGGGGGCCTGGTTGGACCTCATGCTATTTGAAAAGGATATTGGCGACCACCCGATTCCGCCGCCACCCTTTTTACCCCTTCATAAAGTTAAGCCGGAAGCCCTAGAGGAAACGCTGACGGTAGCAACAAAAAAATTCATCAATGAGTTGGAACGGAAATCGGCAAGGAGGATGACATGAGTTCACAAAATAAGTATGACGAAGCAACCCCGGCAGGCAGCTACTGGGCAAGGGATGCCAAACATGTGGTGGTCAGGGCCCACCTGCCCGCCGGTCGCCTGTCGGTGACCCAGTGGCATACTTTAAGACAAATTTTAGACAAACACCCGGACCTGGACCTACGGATCACCACCCGGCAGAACGCCCGCCTGTATGGTGCCGACCCGGTTTTAGCGGAAAGTCTCCTGGAGGAAGTCAGCCAGGCCGGTTTCCAGCCCGTCGGTAAAAAAGGCGATGTGGTCATCAACCCGGATTCGGGTCTGCGCCAGGACGAGGCCTTTGACGTTTACCCCTATGCCCTGGCCATCAGTGAATGGCAGAGCAGTGGTCTGGGCCGGTCCGCCCAGGTGCCCGGAAAGTTAAAGCCCTCTATGACCTCTGCCCCGGATGCCCTGGCCTCGATTTCTTACGCCGATATTGGCTTTATCGCCAGACGGAATGAGGCCGGTGAAGCGGGCTTTACCGTTCTGGGCGGCGGAAGCCTGGGGGCCATGCCCCGCCTGGCCGTTACCCTATTAGACTTTATCCCGGCCAAGGATGTGTTACGGGCCATGGAGGCCTACGCCCAGGTCTTTATCGACCTCTTTGCCGATAGCAAGATTGGCAAAAAACGGATGCGGTTTAAAATCCGTGAGCTCGGTGAAGAAGGCTTTATCACCGTCTTCCAGAGGGCCTATGACCAGGTCAAGGCCAAGGACATTGCCGGCCTGCCCAAGGATGCCCTCCGCAAGAGAGACTGGGGAGAACTGGCTGACCGGACCCATCCCAACATGGTCCCGACCCGGTTTGAAGGCATTTACAGCGTCTACCTGCCGGTGCCTGCCGGTATTGTCCCGGTCGACTTCGTCCAGACCCTGGATAAGTTCGTAAACTACCTGGAATACCGGCCGGAACTGGCCCTGTCTGCAGAGCAGGAAGTGGTCGTCCGCGACTTAGCCGGGGACGACGCCCTGGCCCTTTTGGATATGATGGCCCCTTATATGGCGGCCCATGCCGTTGGCGACCAGCAGAATCGGATTGCCTGTGTCGGGGCAGACCTCTGCCGCTTTGGCCTGGCCCACAATTCGGCCGTCAATGACATTCTGAACAAGTTTGACCCGGACGACTTACCCAAGATGGGGATTTCCGGCTGCATGAACTCTTGCTCCGGTCACCAAGTCCGTCCCTTGGCCTTTTGGGGGAAGAAGTCTGACCATACGGATTTCGCCAACGATATCTTTGAGGTGGTTGTCGGCGGTTCAGCCACGGATGGCCAGGGGGGCTTTACCCTGGGCCAAAATATTGGCGCCATTGCCCTAAAAAACCTGGAAGCCTTCCTCCAAGACCTGATTCGTCGGCAAAAGGCTTCCGGCCAGTCCTGGGAGCCCTTCCTCCAAGACCATGTTGAGGAAATTAAGACCCTCCTCGAGACCTACCAAGGCTAGGCTTGCACATTTGCTGGGATAAGCGTAAAATATATATGCCCCTGGTTGCCAGGGGCATTATTTTGTACATACGACCTTAAAGGAGGAAGCCCATGTTTGAACAACTTCCCGCATTAGATAAACGCTTTGAAGAATTGAACCAGGCCATGGCTGACCCGGCCCTACTTTCCAATCAAGAAGAGTTTCGTAAAACGGCCAAGGCCCGGGCAGACCTGGAAGACGTGGTCATGGCCTGGCGTGAATACAGCGGCCTTTTACAGGAAAAAGAGGATACCAAGGAAATCATCGAAGCCGAAGATGACCAGGATATGGTGGACATGGCCAAGGAAGAGCTACACGAACTCAACGACCGGATTGCAGCCCTGGAGGAAAAAATCAACCTCCTGCTCCTGCCCAAGGACCCCAATGATGAACGGAATGTCATTATGGAAGTCCGGGCCGGCACCGGCGGGGACGAGGCCGCCCTCTTTGCCAGCGATCTCTTCCGGATGTATGCCCGGTATGCCGAAGACTGCGGCTGGAAAGTCGACATCATGAACTCCAATGCCACTGATGGCGGCGGCTACAAGGAAATCACCTTTATGATTGTGGGCAAGGGGGCCTATTCAAAATTAAAATTTGAAGGCGGCGTCCACCGGGTCCAACGGGTCCCGGCCACAGAAAGCGGTGGCCGCATCCATACCAGTGCTGCAACGGTCGCTGTCCTGCCTGAAGCAGAGGACGTAGAAGTGGACCTGGACATGAACGATGTCCGGGTAGACGTCTTTTGTTCCTCCGGCCCCGGGGGGCAGAGTGTCAACACCACCCAGAGCGCCGTCCGGGTTACCCACGAGCCTAGCGGCATTGTGGTCAGCTGCCAGGATGAAAAGTCCCAGCAGATGAACAAGGAAAAGGCCCTTAAGGTCCTCAAAAGCCGCCTGTATGAAAAGATGATGGCTGAACAACACGGGGCTGAAGCCGAAGCCCGTCGGTCCATGATTGGGTCCGGGGACCGCAGCGAACGGATCCGGACCTATAACTTCCCCCAGGGGCGGATCACCGACCACCGGATCAACCTGACCATCCACAAGCTGGACCAGGTCTTGGATGGGGAATTAGACGAACTCATCGATGCCCTTGTCTCCACCAACCAAGCCCGCCAATTAGATGAGGCTGCCCGTGACATCTCCTAAGACCTGGCAAGGCTTATTTGACGAGGCCCTGGCCCAAGTCGGCCGGGACCGGCGGCTGGCTGTGGAGCGGTTGATGGTCCATGCCCGGGATATGGACCGGGCCCTGGCCCTGGCCCACCTGGATGAGCCGGCTCTAGCGGCCGAGGAGGAGGTTTTTACCAGGGGGGTCCGGGAGCTTTTAGACCACCGGCCCCTGCAGTATATTTTAGGGGAGGCCCCCTTTGCCGATTTTTCCTTACAGGTCGGTGAAGGGGTTTTAATTCCCCGCTTTGATACGGAAATCCTGGTTGACCAGGTCCTGGCCCTGGTGCCTGAAGGGCCCTTCCGCCTGTTGGACCTATGTACTGGTAGCGGGGTGGTGGCCATTGCCCTGGCCCGGCGCTGTCCGGACGGGGAGGCCTTTGCCTCGGATATCAGCCTCGAGGCCCTGGACCAGGCCCGGGCCAATGCCCGGCGGCTGGCTGTCGAGATTACCTTTGCTGAAGGGGACCTCTTTGCCCCCTGGCAGGGGCAGACCTTTGATATCATCACCGCCAACCCCCCTTATATCAGTAGTGCAGATATGAAGACCCTGCCGGCAGAAGTCCGGCAGGAACCCCACCTGGCCCTCTGGGGTGGGGAGGATGGCCTGGATTTTTACCGTCGCTTGGCCCAAGAGGGCCCGGCCTACCTCAGACCCGGCGGCTACATGGCCTGTGAAATAGGGGCCGGCCAGGGGGAGGATGTGGTTCGCTTATTTCACCAGGCAGGCTTTCAAGACCTGGTCATCCATTATGATTGGCAAGGCCACGATCGCGTGGTCCTAGGAAGAAAGGAGAGGTAAGATGTCAGTGGCGCAAACGCCAACCGAAGCCGCCTTAGAGCGGCGGAAGCAGGAGCGGGCCATGGGGGCCATTATCATCATTGCAGCCTTCCTGGCCCTCTTCAATGTATCATCTGTCAATGTGGCTGTTCCCCGCTTTATACAGGAGTTTAATACCTCAGTGACCCTGGTCCAGTGGATTAGTATTGGTTACACCGTAGTGATGGGGGTTGTCAGCCCCCTGGCCGGTTATTTTACCCGGCTCTTTACCCTTAAAAACTATTTTATTATGAGCATGGGGGCCTATGTGGTCCTATCCATCCTGTCGGGCCTGGCCCCGAATATCTACCTGCTCATCATTGTCCGGGGACTTCAAGGTCTGGCCGGAGTTGCCTTAATTCCGACGACGATGATCATTATCTACAGCTACATCCCTCGCCATAGACAGTCCTTATACTTAACCATCCAAAATATGAGTCTGTCCCTGGGGCCGGCCCTGGGCCCGGTTATTGCCGGCTTGATTTTGGCCGCTGCCACCTGGAAGTGGATTTTCTGGTTTAACGTCCCCCTGGGCATCCTGGCCATTTACCTATCCCTGGCCTACCTGCCCAAGGAAGAGGCCCATACGACGGAACGGATTGACTGGCTCAGCTTTGCCTTTGTGGCTGTGGGTTGTCTGCCGGTCCTCTTGTCCTTTAGCCTGGCCACCAACTTGGGCTTTACTTCACCGATTGTCCTGGGGATGCTGGTTGGGGGGAGCTTCTTTGTCTTCTGCTTTGTCCACCGGCAACTCCACCTGACCAACCCGGTCCTGGACTTCACTGTCATGCGCAACCGGGAGTACACCCTGACCCTGGTCAGCAACGGGCTCCTGTCCATGGGGCTGGCCCTGGGGCCCTTTATCTTTTCCATCTACTTCCAGATGGTCAAAGGCTACAGCCCGCTGACCATGGGTCTCCTGCTCCTGATTCCCGCTATATTTTCAGTTGGCGGGGCCCCTGTAGCCCAGGCCATGTATGACCGGATGCCTTCCAAAACCGTTATTATCTTGGGCTGGGTGGCTCTGTGTGCCGGGAGCATCACCCTGGGCTTTTTACAATTGACAACCCCACTTGTCCTGGCTATGGTCTTTTTCTGCTTCCGCTACCTGGGCATCGGCCTCCTGGGCATGCCCATTACCGACCATGGGATGCGTGAACTGCCCAGAGAAAAGAGCGATGATGGGTCCACCTTAATCAACTGGATTAAGCTCATGATCACCGGCCTTTCCTTGTCTGTCTTCACCCTGATGTATGAAAAGGTAACGGCTTATTTTGCGGCCACCATGTCTACTGAAGGCGCTACCCTTATGGGGGTCGATGCCGTCTTTCTATCCTCTGGGCTGACCTGTATTATTGGCCTTGTTTTATCTCTGAAACTCAAGCGGCTCCATCCCAAGGATATGTAAAAAAGCTGTCGCCCCTTTCCGAACCCGGTTGATGCCGGCAAAGGCAGGGCGACTTTTTATTTGCCGCTGCTTTTGGGCATTCCTGTTTAAAAAGTAGCTGATCGCGGTTATATATAAGACAGGACTGATTGATGTATATATGAAAAGGAGGCTTTACTATGGGAATTATTTCTTGGTTAATCGTTGGTGCCTTAGCCGGTTGGCTTGCCAGCATCATCATGGGTAAAAACGCACAAATGGGTGCCTTAGCCAATATCGGTGTCGGCATTGTCGGGGCCTTTATTGGTGGTTTCCTGCTATCCTTCATCGGCCATGGTCAAATCACCGGGATTAACTTACCGACCATCGGGACCGCTGTCTTAGGGGCTGTTGTCCTGCTCTTTGTTGTAGGTAAGATTCAAGGAAGAAAATAAAAAGAGGTGTCATATGTCGATCAAAGGCATCATTTTTGATCTTGACGGGACGCTTCTGGATACACTAGATGATCTCGCAGATGGGGTGAATGCCGCTCTGCGAGATTTCTATTTTCCGGAGCGCAGCCGTGAAGAGGTGCGCCATTTTGTTGGGAATGGCGTGGGCAATTTAATCCGCCAGGCCGTCCCGGCCGGAACCGACTCAGCAACCCTTGGTCAGGTGCATGAGGCCTTTATGGCCCACTATACGGAAAACCTGATCCAAAAGACCCGGCCATATCCGGGTATCGTTGATCTACTGGAAACCCTGGCCCTTTCCGGCTATCACCTGGGGGTTTTGAGCAATAAACCCCACAGGGCAACGGAGACCCTGGTCCGCCACTTTTTCCCGGATACCTTTTCCTATATCCTGGGACATAAGGAGGAGAACCCTCGTAAACCGGACCCGACTACACTTTTAAAAATGGCCGGTGATATGGGACTGGATCCGGAAGAGATTTGTTATATTGGCGACTCGGAAGTGGATGTGGCTACCTGCCGGCAGGCCCAGGTCGCTGGGGCCTTTTGCCTTTGGGGTTTCCGGTCTGAAGAAGCCTTAAAAGAGGCCGGGGCTGGCCTTTTCTTAGATGAACCGGCTGAACTCTTGGCCCGGCTCCTGGCTGGGGAGGTCAGCTTGTAAAAACGACAGAATTGATGTATATTTTAGTTAATTCAATCCTCAAGGAAGAAAGGTGATCGTATGAAAAAAATAGTTGTGTTAGAGCCCTTGGCTGTGCCGGATGACCTGCTCCACCAGCTGGTTGATGAAAAGCTGGGCGGACAAGCTGACCTGGTGCTCTATGACCAACGGGCACAAAGTGATGAGGAAATGATCGAACGGGCGAAAGATGCGGAAATCGTCGTGATTGCCAACCAGCCGATGAGCGAAAAGGTTGCCCGGAGCCTGGAAAAAATTGAGCTCCTAGCGGTGGCCTTCACCGGCTTTGACCACATCCCTGTTGATGTCTTTAAAGAACGCGGCGTGACTGTTTGTAATGCCTCCGGCTACTCCAATGAAGCGGTCACAGACCTGGTCTTCGGGATGGTCATCACTCTCCTGCGGAATATCCGGGAATGTGACCAAGCAGTGCGCCAAGGCGGGACCAAGGATGGCCTGGTGGGCCAGGAACTGTCCGCCCTTACCTTTGGGGTCATCGGGGCCGGGGCCATTGGCCAGCAAGTCATCAAGGTGGCCAATGCCTTCGGTTGCCGGGTCCTGGCCTTTAACCGGAGCAAAAAAGAGGTGCCGAACTGCGAATTTGTAGACCTGGATACCCTGCTCAAGGAAAGTGATGTGGTCTCCATCCACCTGCCGAGCAATGCCGATACCAAGGGCTTTATCGGGGCAGATGAGCTGGCCAAGATGAAGGATACCGCCATCCTCATCAACTGTGCCCGGGGTCCGATTGTTGATATTGATGCCCTGGCCAAGGCCCTAAAAGACCAGTCCATTGCTGGGGCAGCGGTGGATGTCTTCTATACCGAGCCGCCCTTGGCAGCAGACAACCCCCTCTTCGATACCCCCAATACCCTTCTGACGCCCCACGTGGCCTTTGCGACAGATGAAGCCTTTGTTAAACGGGCCCATATCGTTTTTGGTAACATTGCCGCCTTCCTGGCCGGCAAGCCTGAGAACGTTGTCGTGTAAGTTTAATAAAATTAACAAATAGATATTCATAAACTGGGTTTATGATTTAGCCGACCGCTATAGGTCGGCTTTTTTGTTGGGAAAAAACGTTCGGAACATACGCTCCGGGGCTTTCTTATGGGGCTGGGGGCTGGATTAAAGAGGCAATGTGGTGTAAAGTGGTATAAAGTGGAGCAAAAGGGTTTCAAAAAGCAGAATTTTGTAGAGAAAGGGGGGCGGCAGATGTTCTTAGGCGAATATAGACACAGTTTGGATGCTAAGGGACGTCTGATCATCCCCAGCAAGTTCCGCGAAGGCCTGGGTAACCGGTGTGTGGTGACCAAGGGCCTGGATGGCTGCTTGTTTGTTTTTCCCATCGATGCCTGGGAGGCCCTTTCCAAGAAGCTGGCCCACCTGCCCTTGACCAGGCAGGATGCCCGGTCCTTCACCCGCTTTTTCTTTTCCAGCGCCAGTGAAATAGAGTGTGACAAACAGGGACGGATTGCCATCCCCCAGGGCCTGCAAGGTTATGCCGAATTAGATAAAAATGTTGTTGTCATCGGCATGAGCGAACGGATAGAAATCTGGGGTACCGATCGCTGGGAAGCCTATGAAGCTGGAAATGCCGGCTCTTTTGAGCAGTTGGCAGAGCTGATCGAACCCTTTGATATCGGGTTATAGGAGGAAGTATGTTTCAACATATACCGGTTTTAGCAGAAGAAGTCCTGGCCCACTTAGTGGTCAAGCCCGGCGGCATTTATGCCGACGGGACCCTAGGTGGCGGTGGTCATGCCGGCCTTATCCTAGAGGCCTCGGCACCGGATGGCCAGCTCATTGCGACAGACCGGGATGAAGTTGCCCTGGCGGCAGCCCGGGCCCACCTGGCCCCCTATGGTGACCGATTCAAGGCCTACCATGCGAATTATACAGAATTGGCGGATTTGATTGCCCGCGACTACCCTAAAGGGATTGACGGTATCTTACTGGATATCGGCGTTTCCTCGCCGCAAATAGATACTCCGGACCGGGGTTTCAGTTATATGCATGATGCCCCCCTGGACATGCGGATGGACCAGAGCCAGGGCCCCAGTGCCCGGGACCTGGTCAATGACCTGTCTGAGCAAGCCCTCCATGACCTCATTAAGGACTACGGAGAAGAGAAGTGGGCCGCTCGGGTTGCAGCGCTGATTTGTGAGCGCCGGGCCCTGGTCCCGATCGAAACTACCTTCCAGCTGGTTGATGTCATCGAACGGGCTATCCCCAAGGGGGCCCGGGAAAAGGACTCCCATGTGGCCAAGCGCACCTTTCAGGCCTTGCGGATTGCAACCAATGATGAACTAGGGGCCCTTGAAAAGGCCATTGACCGCCTGGTGGATGTTTTACAGCCTGGTGGGCGCCTGGCAATCATCACCTTCCATTCTTTAGAAGACCGAATTGTAAAAAATAAATTTAAATACTTAGCGGCCTCCTGTATTTGTCCTCCGAAATTGCCGGTTTGCACCTGTGATAAGGTGGCTACGGTCCGGATGGTGACCCGGAAGCCGATTACGGCCAGCGCTGCCGAATTAGACCATAATCGCCGGGCGGCCAGTGCCAAGTTGCGTGTTGCTGAAAAAATCATCTGACAGGAGAGATAACCATGACTCAGTCAGGCTACTACCATGACTATAAGGGTCGCCAGCAGGCTGGCAATCGCTTTGAAGCCCGGCCGGATGACCGGTATAAGCGGGCCTTACGCATAAAAGATAAGTCCAAAGACCAAGTGAAGCCCGCGGAAAAGAGCAAGGCCATCTTTAAATTTCCCCGCTTGCGGGCGGTGGCCCTTATTTTTGTCCTAGGCCTGCTTGTGGCGGCCCAATACAGTGCTGTCCAGACCATGGGTTACCGGGTCAGTGAGGCCCAGTCCCGCTTGTCCGAAATTAAGGCGGTTAATGCCCAGTTGGAGCAGGAATACGCTGCCCTGGGGAATCTGGCCCGGATTGAAAAGCAGGCCACTGAAAAGATGGACATGGTTATGCCTGACCGGGTCCTGACCTACCAGCCGTCCAAGGCTACCCTGGCGGCCCAGAAAAAAGAAGCTGAAGAAACCGCCGGAGGGCGTCGATGAGAAACAAAAATCGCATTGGCGTCATCATGGGCATCGCCTTTTTTATCGGTTTATTAATTATGGGTAAACTCCTTTATGTGCAGGTCTTTGCCAATGAATCCTTTAGCAGCATGAGCCTGTCCAACCGCTTACAGGAAGTCTCTGTCATGCCGGACCGGGGGCTCATTTACGACAGCAAGGGCGAGGCCCTGGCCATTAGTGTCAAAAGGAAGTCGGTATACATCACGCCGGCGGAAATTCGCAAGTTAAAGGATAAGGACAGGGTCATTGACACTTTGGCCAAAACCCTGGCCATGTCCAAGAGTGACGTCCTGGCCGCCGTGAATGATCAAACCAGTGACTTCCGCTGGCTGAAAAGACACGCCGACAACAAAGCTGTGGAAAAACTGCAAAAGGAAAACTTCCGTGGGGTCGGCTTTACAGATGAATATAAGCGGGAATACCCCAAAAGCCGCCTGGCTGCCCAAGTCCTGGGCTTTGCCGGGGTCGATAACCAGGGGCTCAGCGGCATAGAGCTCCAGTGCAACTCGATTTTAGCCGGCAACCCCGGTAAGCTCCTGGTCGAATATGACGGCAAAGGCAATATTATCCCCCAGTCCATCCGGGAGTCTATTCCGGCGACGGCCGGGGATGATGTTTACCTAACCATCGATGGTACCATCCAGTACATTGTCGAGCGGCAGCTGGCCAAGGCCTCAGAGCAGTTTGACCCGGAGGGGATTACCTGTATTGTCCAGGAAGTGGACACCGGGAATATCCTGGCCATGTGTAGCCTGCCGGATTTTGACCCCAATAACTACGCCAAGTCCGATGAGAAAAACTGGCAGAACCCGGCGGTATCCAAGGTGTATGAACCGGGGTCCGTCTTTAAGGTCGTCAGTGCCTCTATGTTTTTAGATGACGACGTGGCTACCCCCCAGAGCCAGTACAACTGCCCGGGCAGCATTTTAATCAATGGGCATGAATTGCGGTGCTGGACCTACCCGAACGGGCAAGGCCCCATGACCCTCCGGTCTGGTTTGGCCATGAGCTGCAACATCGTTATGGCCAAGAGCGTGGCCCGGCTGGGCAAAGAACGGTTTTATGACTACCTTCACGGCTTTGGCTTTACCCGTAAAACCAACATTGACCTCCCGGCTGAGTCTGACCCGGTCCTGGTCCCCAAGGACCAGGCCGTTCCCCTGGACCTAGCGGCCATGTCGATTGGCCAGGCCAATGCCTACACGCCCATCCAGATGGTCAATGCCATTTCGGCCATTGCCAATGGGGGAACGCTGATGAAGCCGCAAATCATTTCAAAAATCACCGAACGGGACGGCAAGACCATTAAGGAGGTCAAGCCGGAAGAAGTCCGCCGGGTTTTGAGCACCGAGCGAGCAGAACAAGTCCAGGAAATGATGGAAGCGGTTGTTACAGAAGGCATCGGGAAAGAGGCCGCTGTACCCGGTTACCGGGTAGCCGGTAAAACCGGGACGGCTGAAATCGCCCGGGAAGGCCGCTATGAAAAAGGCGACTACATCATGAGCTTTGGCGGTTTTGCCCCGGCCGGTGATCCTAAAATTGCCTGTATCGTTATCGTATCCAGCCCCAGGACCACAGCGTCCAGTGGGACAGTGGCAGGGCCGGTCTTTTCTGGGATTGTTAAGGATATCATGCGTTACTATGAAATCCCTTCCTCCCTGCCGGATAAGAGCATTGAAGAGCCGGAAGTCAAGAACCTGGTTCAAGTGCCTAAGGTTGACCTGCCCATGAATGCAGAAGCCTTTCGCCTCCGTATGCAGGAAGCCGGCCTCCAGGTCGAATTCGTTGGCAGCGGGTCAGACGTTGTAGCTGCCCTGCCCCTGGCCGGAACCCGCCTGGCAACAGGCAGTCAGGTCAAGGCCTACCTGAGTAATCCCAAGGCAGAGCAAGTCACGGTACCGGACCTGTCCGGCCTGACCCTGAAAGAGGTTGACCACCTGTTAACCGGCCTAGGTCTCAAGGCCAGCCTGGATGGCAGCGGCTTGTGCTGGTACCAGACCCCGGCGGCAGGGACCCCCGTCCGCACCGGGTCAACGGTATCTGTTAAATTTGCCTCTACCCGCGAACAATCCAATATCCGCGATGTAGAAGATGAGCGGGCCGCTGAAGAAGAGAAGAAGGCCCAGGAAGCTGCCAAGGAAAAAGAAAAAACCACTACAGATACCAAAAAATCAACTCCCTCATCTCAAGCCCCTTGAGATGGATTGATTTCATAGCTAGAAGAATGATCCGGGTTTTCCTTGCCGAGGACCCGGCTTCTTCGTTTTAGTCAGAAAAATATCGAGGTGTTTTATGTACCAACTAGATACAGACCAATTAGCCCATGCCCTGGGCTATCCCCACAAGGGGGAGGCTAAAATCCCGGCCCGGGTCGTCTTTGACAGCCGGGAAGTCTGCCCGGGGGACTTGTTTGTGGCCATCCAAGGTGACCGGGTCAATGGTGCAGATTACATTCCAACGGCCCTGGAAAAGGGGGCCATCGGCTACGTGGCCGGTGCCCAGTATGACCACCCCGGCGTCGCCCATATTGTAGCGGAAGATGGCCTGGCATTTATGCAGGCTCTGGGCCGTTTCATGCGAATCCGCTTCCAGGGGCCGGTGATTGCCGTCACCGGGAGCCAGGGTAAAACCAGTTGCAAGGACCTTCTGACCCATGTCCTCCGGCAAGACCACCAAGTGGTGGTGACCCATGAAAACCAAAACAATGAACTGGGTCTGCCCATGACCCTGACCCGGCTTACGGAGGAAACAGAGATCCTTATTGTGGAGATGGGTATGTCCGGTTTCGGGGAAATTGCCTTCCTGGCTAATATCGCCTGGCCCACCCATGCCCTCATCACCAATATCGGTATTGTCCATGCGGAAATCCTCGGCAGCCAGGCCGGCATTGCCAGGGCAAAAAGTGAATTATTCCCATATGTGCCACAAAATGGTACAATTGCAGTAAGGGCGGCCGACCAAGACCTCTTGGCCCCCTATTTGAAAGAAACGGCGGCCTCTTTTTTGTGGACCGGCCTTGAAGCCGAGGCCAATACACGTTACTCTGCTAGAGACCTGGACCTGGACACTGACCACAGTCGCTTTCGTTTTTGTGGCCCTGAAGGGACCTTCCCGGTTGACCTGCCCTATGCCGGTCAGCACCAGGTGGAAAATGCCCTCCTGGTCATTGCCACTGCCCTGGCCCTAGGTGAAAAGCCTGAAACCATTCAGAAAGGCCTGGCCGGGGCTGCTCCCCTGTCGTCCAACCGGATGGAGCAGGTGGTATCGGGCCAAAGGCTGATTTTAAACGATAGCTACAATGCCAACCCGGCCTCTGTCCAGGCCACCTTGAAAGTCCTGGCCGGCTACAAGGACCGGCCCCGTTGGGCTTGTATTGGCAATATGTATGAGCTGGGCCCCTATGAAAAAACGGGGCATGCGGCAGTTGGGGAAACCTTTGCTGCCCTGGCTTTGGAAAAATTAATTTGTGTTGGAGATTTGACGAAAGATACCGCCCAGGCAGCCATTGCTGCCGGCCTGCCTGCAGAGGCGGTGGTCACCGTGCAAGATAGCGCTGAAGCCTTGGCCTACCTACAGGCCCATCTACCGGCTGATGCGGTGCTCCTGGTGAAGGGAAGCCATAGTATGCACATGGATACCATTGTAGGCGGACTCATCTGACGTTTGGAGGGAACTATTTTGAATTTTATTCTGTCGATATTAGCTTTGGCCCTTGGCTTCTTTCTAACGGTTGTGGCCACCCGCAAGCTCATTCCAATCCTGACCCGGTTGAAATTCGGACAGGAAATTCGTGAAGAGGGGCCTCAGAGCCACCTGCAAAAGAAAGGCACGCCGACCATGGGCGGGGCTGTTTTTGCACCGGTCATGGCCCTGGCTGTCTTCCTGACCAATGGGGTGAACCGCTACTCTGTCTTCCTGGTCTTGTGCGCCACCCTCTTTGGCCTGATCGGCTTTTTAGATGACGGATTAAAATTGTTCAACCACCGGTCGCTGGGCTTACGGGCCTGGCAGAAGGTGGCCCTGCAACTGGTCATCGTCGGTGTGGTCTTGGCCTTGGGCCTTGGCCTGGTGGGCCTTGCCCCGGGCTTTTGGATCCCGGGCTTTCAACTGGCCCTCAAGCAACCTCTTTTTTATGTCGCCGTCATGGTTATTGTCCTGGTGGGGACGACCAATGCCGCCAATTTAACGGACGGCCTGGATGGGCTCCTGAGTGGGACCAGCCTGGTCATTGCCGTGGGCTTTTTTATCATCTCGGTATGGCATATGCTGCCGGCAGGGATGACCTTTTCGGCAGCCCTGATTGGCGTCCTCTTAGGCTTTTTTTACTTCAACCGCCACCCGGCCTCTATTTTCATGGGCGATACCGGGTCCTTTTTCATCGGCGGGGCCATGGCCGGCCTGGCCATGCTCACCAAGACCGAATTGCTCCTGCCCCTGATTTGCCTAATTTATGTCCTGGAGGCCTTATCGGTAATCATCCAGGTCCTGGTCTTCAAGCGGACCGGTAAGCGGGTCTTTCGGATGTCACCCCTCCACCACCACTTTGAGCTGGGTGGGCTGAAAGAAGAGCAGGTGCTGTATTTATTTATGATTATCACCGGGATCAGTGTGCTCCTGGCCCTCTTAGTGGTCCATGGGGCTGACCCGGCTTTACTGCAACAATTAAGGGGATAGCAAATGAAGCGTTACTTAATTATCGGGGCAGCCCGGAGTGGGCTGGCCTGTGCAGACTACCTGTTAAGAAAAAAAGATACCGAAGTCATCCTCGCAGACTCAGACCCAGGCAAAGAGGCGGCGACGGTGGAATACTTTGCCAACCGGCCTATCCAGCTGATCTGGGGTAGGCCTGATATTGATGCCCTGAAACCGGATATCCTGGTCTTGAGCCCCGGGGTGCCGCCGCAGATTGGACCGGTTCAAGAGGCCCTGGCGGCCGGCATCCCGGTGATTTCAGAACCGGAACTGGCCTACCGGGAAGGACGGGCCCGCTGGTTTGGCATCACCGGGACCAATGGTAAAACGACCACCACGGCCCTGGCGGCCCACCTCCTGGAGGGATTTGGGGCGCCGGTTTTTTGTGGGGGTAATATCGGGACTCCGCTCATTTCTGCGGTCCCGGACCTGCCGGAAGAGGCCGTAGTGGTGGCGGAACTATCCAGTTTCCAGCTGGAACTGATTGACCGCTTTCGCCCTAACGCAGCGGCCTACCTGAACCTGACCCCGGACCACCTGGACCGGCATGGGAACCTGGAGGCCTATGCCGAAGCGAAAGCCCGGATTTTTGAAAACCAAGGGCCGGAGGACCTCCTCATCGCCAACTACGATGACCCCACAGTCCGGGTCTTAGCCGAACGAGCAGGGGGGCAGGTTTGGTATTTCAGCCTGAAGGCGCAGCCGCCCCTGGGCATGTGGGAAAAAGAGGGGAAGCTGATGGTGCGCCTCCAGCCCCAAGACGCGCCTCACTGCCTGCTTGACCGGTCGGATATTGCCCTGCCTGGGGCCCACAATACCGAAAATATTATGGCAGCGGTCCTCGGGGCCTTGTATTTCGGGGCCAGTGAAAGCCATATTTGCCGGCAGTTGCGGACCTTCCACAGTGTGGCCCACCGGCTTGAACCGGTGAGGGACCTGGCCGGCGTCCGCTATGTCAATGACAGTAAGGGGACCAACCCGGATGCAACAGAAAAGGCCTTGCAGGCCTATAACGAGCCCATTGTGATTATCCTGGGCGGGCGGAATAAGGGCAATAGCTTTGACCCCTTAGTCCCCCTCATTCAGGAAAAATGCCGGCATGTGGTCCTGGTCGGTGAGGCCAAGGCGGACATCCGCCAGGCCCTTGACCGGTTTGCCTATCCAGACTACAGTCAGGCCGCAAGCTTTGAAGAGGCCGTCAGCCTGGCCCAGCAAGCGGCCCAGCCCGGGGACGTGGTCCTGCTCAGTCCGGCCTGTGCCAGCTGGGATATGTTCCCCAACTATGAAGTGCGGGGCGATTTATTTAAGAAGTTGGTGAACGAACTCGATGGCTAAAATTCCTAGAAACCGCTGGTCGGACCAGAGCGAGGCAGAAGAGCGGCGGAAAAAGTCGCAAAAGGCCAACCTGGTCCGCCACCTGGGTGGGGACAAACACCCGGACGAGGGTCCTGGCCGCCGCCCCCCGGACCGGCAGGGGACTCGCCCCCAGCCCCGGGTCGGGCGGCAAGACCAATCCCCCCACCGGGACCAGGGCGGTCCTGCTGGCGGCTCCCGCTTTCGGATCAAAGACCAGCCCTTCAAAGATAAGAAAACCAAAGGCAAGGAAGATAAACATAAAGACAAGAATAGCAAAAAAGGCTGGCTCAGCGGTTACCGCCGGGCCAGGTGGGCTGAGGTCCAGGGAGTCCGGACGGGCCCGGACCTGATGCTCCTACAGATTTCCCTGATTCTTCTGGCGGTGGGCCTGGTCATGGTCCTGTCTTCCAGTTCCTATGAGGGCCTCATGCTCCATGGGCAGGGGGGCTATTACTTTGCCCGCCAGCTCTTTATGACCATAGGCGGGGTCCTGGCCCTAGTCATCATGCTCTTTTTTAACCCGGAAATCATTCGCCGTTTTGCTCCTGTGGCCCTGGTTGTCGTCATTGGCCTTATTATCGTGGCCTCCTTCTTTACAGACGCCCAATATGGGGCCCGGCGCTGGATCAGCGTTTTCGGGATGAGCTTTATGCCCTCCGACTTAGCCAAGCCGGTCTTGGTGGTGGTTTTTGCCGGCCAGCTGGAAAAGGTCCGGGACCGGCTCGACGAATTACCGGAGTACGGTAAGACTCTGATTGCCATGATGGTCGTACCGGCCCTGGTGGTCATTGAAGACTTGGGCACCGGCGTTGTTTTGGCCGGCTGCCTCTTTGCCATGCTCTATATTGCCGGAGCTCCTAAAAAGTATATTTTGGGGACCATGGGCCTGGGCCTGGTGGCCTTCGGCGCTGCCGTTGCCTACAAGCCCTACCGCCTGGCCCGGCTCACCAGCTTTATTAACCCTATGGACCCGGAAAAGATGGAAGCTGGGAGTTTCCAATTGGTGCAAAGCCTCTATGCCTTTGGCGATGGCGGCCTTTTTGGGGTGGGCCTGGGCAATGGGGGACAGAAGTTAAGCCACCTCTTTGGGTCCCACACCGACTTCATCTATGCCGTTATCGGTGAAGAGCTGGGCCTCATTGGGGCAGGTTGTGTCCTGGCCCTCTTTATCGCCTTTGCCTGGCGGGGCCTGTGGATATCCATGCATATTCGTGACTTTTATAAGTCCCTGGTGACCTTTGGCCTAACGGTGATGATTTCCCTCCAAGCCTTTATCAATATGGGGGTCGCTGTTGGTGTCCTACCGGTCACTGGGATTGCCTTGCCCTTTATCAGTTACGGGGGGTCCTCTCTGATTGTTACCCTGGCGACAGTAGGCTATTTACTGAATCTTTCCCGGTATGTTAAACGGTCAGGGAAAAGTAATCAATGAATCCTCCCGCATTGCGTGATATAATAACGAGGATATGAGGGGAGCGAGACAATGGGTGTGATCGTTACCGGTGGTGGTACCGGCGGGCATATTTACCCGGCCTTGGCCATCGCTGAAGAAATAAAAAAAAGATATCCGCAAGTGGATATCCTCTATATTGGCAGTGAGACAGGCCTGGAAGCGGACATTGTGCCCAAGACAGGTCTGCCTTTTGCCGCTATTACAGCGAAGGGTTTTACCCGAAAATTATCCCTGGATACCCTTCGTACCCTGCAAGCTACGGGCAAGGGTTTTCGGATGGCCCGGCAGATTCTGAAAGATTTTAAGGCCCATACGGTCATCGGGACCGGGGGCTTTGTCTGCGGGTCTGTCATGCTTGCAGCCAAGGGGCAGGGCGCCCGGCTCTTTTTACATGAACAGAATGCCTACCCGGGGGTGACCAACCGCCTGCTGGCCCCCTTATCCGACGGGGTAATGCTGAACTTTAGCGAAGCCCGGGGTCGGTTTAAGGGTAAGACGCCGATGTATGTAACCGGACTTCCGGTCCGGGCCGATATCGGCCGCTATTCAAAGGCGGAAGGCCTGGCCCACTTTGGTCTGGCTGAAGATAAAAAGACCCTTTTAATCACCGGGGGCAGCCGAGGGGCCAGGACCATTAATCAAACGATGAGTCAAATCCTCCCGGCCCTCTTGAAAAGGGAGGATGTCCAGGTGATTTTTATCAGCGGACGGAATGGGTATGAGGAAACCCGGGGCCTAATCCGGGCAGCCGGCCTATCGGATACAGATACGCCGGGCCTTAAATTATTAGACTACCTCTACGAAATGCCCCTGGCCCTGGCCGCAGCCGACCTAGCCGTAGGCAGAGCCGGTGCGACCTTCCTGGCGGAACTTTCGGCCACCGGCCTGCCGGCGGTTCTTTTACCCTACCCCTATGCCAGCGAGAACCACCAGGCCCACAATGCCCAGGCCATTGTTGATGCAGGCGCTGCGGAGATGATTTTAGATGCCCAGTGCACCGGTCCGCTGATGTTAGAGACCTTAGAACGTTTTTTAGATGACGATGACTATCGCCGGGGAATGGCCAAGCAGATGAAAGCCTTAGCCAAACCCAATGCTTTAGCCGATATTATGGCCGTATTAGAAAAGCAGGGTAGTCTTCAGTAGGAAGGAGCTGCGCGCAGATGACGCTTGAAGGCAAGACAAAAATACATTTTATCGGTATAGGAGGCATCGGCATGAGTGCCATTGCCGAAATTCTCCTGGCGCTCGGGTATGAGGTGAGCGGTTCGGATGTGGCCCTATCTTCACGGGTCCAGCGTCTGATGACCCAAGGGGCCCGGATTGACATCGGTCAATCTGCCGACCACATACATAAGGACATGGACCTGGTCGTCCATTCCACGGCGATTCGGCTGGATAACCCGGAACGCCGGGCAGCAGAAGCCCTGCATATTCCCGTTTGCCACCGGTCAGAGGTATTGGGTGAATTAATGCGCCGACAAAAGGGCATCTGCGTTGCCGGGAGCCATGGAAAGACAACCACCAGCTCCATGGTTTCCCTGGTCTTAGAAAAAAATAACCTGGACCCCACCATTGTCGTCGGTGGCGTTATCAATGAAATCGGCAGTAATGCCAAGCTGGGCCGGGGGGAATACCTGGCTGCCGAAGCCGATGAAAGCGATGGCAGCTTCTTAAACCTCCACCCCTGGTATACTATCGTCACCAATGTAGAAGAGGACCACCTGGATCATTACAAGGATATCAAGGCCATCCAGGATATTTTCCGCCGCTTCGTCCAACTGACGGCAGTCGATGGCCACGTCCTCCTATGTGCCGACTGCCCCGAGGCCCTGGCCCTCAAAGAAGTGGCCCCGGCTGATGTAAAGACCTATGGCTACAGTGACCAGGCCGATTATCGGATTTGTAACCACCAGCAAAAGGGCAGCCTCAATGAGGCTGATATTTACCAGGGCAGCGACTATCTGGGTCGGCTGGAACTCATCATTCCCGGCCGCCACAATATGCAGAATGCCCTGGCAGCCACCATCTGTGCCATGGACCTCGGCCTGTCTTTTGAGGCCATTGCCGCGACCCTGCGGGGCTTCCATGGAACCAAGCGCCGCTTTCAGCTGGTTGGGGATGTGGCAGACATCCAAGTCGTCGATGACTATGCCCACCATCCCACAGAAATCAGTGCCACCATCCAGGCCGCCAAAGACTGTCACACCGGCCGGGTGGTCGCAGTCTTCCAGCCCCACCGCTATAGCCGGACCCAGTTTTTAGCGGATAAGTTCGCCGCAGCCCTGTCTGCAGCCGATGATATTTTTCTTTTAGACGTCTATCCGGCGGGGGAAGACCCCATCGAAGGGGTTTCTAGCCAACTGATTTTAGACTGCCTGCCTGCTGGCCGGACAGGAACCCTCTGCAAGGAAGAGGCCGTCGCCCAAGAATTGACCGGCCATCTTCAACCAGGGGATATGGTCCTGGTCATGGGGGCCGGCTCCATCTGGCAAGAGGCCCCGAATATTGTCGAGGCCTTAAAGGAAAAATACCTATCCTAACACTTTAGCGTCCACAAGGAGGTGAACGATGTTAAAAAGAAAGAAAAACGACCCAACCCCCTCGCCGGCAGAACCGGCTGACGAAAGCCCCAGCGGGCAGCTGGAAGAGCGGGCTGGCGGAAGAAAAAGGAAACTCTCAGCGGAATTTCAGCTGACGATTATCCTGTCTGTCATCTTTACCATCATCGTTTCCCTTGCCTTGTCGCCCCTGATGAATATCGATGCCGTTGCCATCACCGGCAACCAGGCGGTATCGAAACAGCATGTGACCCAACTGGCCAACCACCCCCAGGGGCAGAACCTTTTCCTATATAAAAAGGGGGAGGCCATCCGCTCTCTGGAAAGCCACCCCTATATTAAAGAAGCCAGCATCCACCGCCACCTGCCCCACAGCCTGAGCATTGAAGTCAAGGAACGGCGGGCTGTCGGTGTCCTGGTCAACCGGGGGATTTTTCTCCAGTTTAGCGCTGACGGGTTACTACTCAACAGCACCCCAACCCTAGAGAATACGACCATCCCCATCATTACGGGCATATCCTTAAAGGCCGTTCCCCAACCTGGTGGGAAAATAAAAAACGAAGCCTTTGAACAAGCCCTGGCCGTGGTCAACGCCATGCCCAAAGACTTGCTGGCCGGCATTCAGGAAATCAATATTGCCGAAAAGGATAATATCCTGGCCTACACCTCGAACGGTATTGAGGTCCGGATTGGCAGTATTAAAAAGATTGAGAGCCGGATGTCCGCCTTGAACGATATCATGAAACAAGTGATTCTTTCCAACGCCGTTCAGGGTAAGGTAGAGTATATTGATATGCGCTACAGCAAGTCGCCTATTTTAAAACTCAAGGGCCAGGATGGCAGCGCCATTCCCCTGGATATGGAAGGGGCAGGAATGCCCATTTCTGCAGAAAGAGAGGCCCAACGGGTTGAAGGCACCACGGAAGCCGTTGCTGAAGGAGACCCGGAAACGGGCCAGGATGAAAATGACCAGGCTTAGCCGATCCCACTCTTGCATCTTAAATTGAGAAATTAATTGCAAGAAAGGGTTATATGGTATATCATAAAGATAAATATTGCGATTTTTCGGAGGGGATAGCATGTTCCAACTTGATGATAATGTTGCAAACAACGCTGCGGTCATTAAAGTGATCGGCGTTGGCGGCGGTGGCGGAAACGCCGTAAACCGCATGATTGAAGCCAAAGTGCAAGGTGTTGAATTTATCGTTGCCAATACCGATGCTCAGGTGCTGGCACACTCAGAAGCAGACCAAAAAATCCAACTGGGGAGCAAGCTCACCCGGGGCCTCGGTGCCGGCGGTAACCCTGAAGTTGGTGAAAAGGCCGCAGAAGAAAGCCGGGAAGAAATAGCAGAAGCCCTTGAAGGCGCTGACCTGGTCTTTGTGACGGCCGGTATGGGCGGCGGGACAGGCACCGGTGCAGCACCGGTTGTTGCTGAAATCGCCAAAAGCCAAGGGGCGCTGACCATTGGCGTTGTCACCAAACCCTTTGCCTTTGAAGGGAAAAAACGCAAGAGCAATGCTGCCCAAGGGATTGCTGTTTTAACCGACAAGGTCGACTCTCTAGTGACCATTCCTAATGATCGCTTACTTGAAATTGCCAGCAAGGAAACCACCCTTGAAGAAGCCTTTGACATCGCTGATGATGTCTTAAGACAAGGGGTCCAGGGTATTTCCGATACCATTACCAAAGTGGCTATGATCAATTTGGACTTCGCTGACGTCCGGTCTACCATGCAAAATACCGGTACAGCACTGATGGGCGTTGGCTACGGCAAGGGTGAAGACCGGGCCGTTGCTGCCGCAAAAGCTGCTATTTCATCCCCTCTCCTTGAAACCTCTATAGATGGGGCTTCTGCTATCCTGATGAACGTTTCCGGGGACAACCCGACCCTCTTGGAAGCTCAAGCAGCAGCAGATTATATTTATGAAGCCGCCGGTGCTGACGCAGACGTTATCTTTGGGGCCATTAACGATCCGGATGCCAAGGACGACATCAAAATTACGGTTATCGCCACTGGTTTCCAACCGGATGACCGCAATACCTATGATACGAATGCCTACAAGGCTGGTGGCCAACAACGGACCAGCCGGTCCAGCAGCAAGGATAAATTTACGGATGTTCACATTCCGGACTTCCTGAAAAAAGGCAACCGTAACTTCTAATTGGGATTTACTGATCAGCGAGACCTTGGCGGCCTCGCTGATTTTTATTTCAAAGCAAAAAAAGCGAACATACAATCGAAAATCCTCTTGACAAGGTACATTTGTTTGGTAAAATATAAGAAAACACGTTCGGGGAACTTGGGTTCTCTTTTTCTTGTCAGGAGGAAGGACTTATGAAAGTAATTGGCGTAGCTTTAATGACCTGTGCATCCATCTTTTTATTCGTGATGTCGGTAGGACTTGTGGAAGACCCGACGGTGTCCTTGTGGATTACAACACCCATCTCTCTGCTCAGCATGGTGGGAATCTTTATTGGCTTGGCGGCCTTTCGCATTATAGAATTCCGTCCCTATTTACACCTTTCCGAATCACAGCGAAAATAGTGGGTGCCTGATAAGGAGGCCCTATGAGTAGGAAGCTATCTCGCAGTGGGAAAAAGAAAAAATCACAGTATCGCAAAACAGCCAAAGAACAGGCGGAAATGGCCAAGGAGGTCACCCCGGAAGAGCGGGGGATGGAGAAGAAGCGGTTACGGTTCAATGGGGTTGCCCTGGGTCTTTTAACCGCCGCCTTAATCCTCATGCTGGGCGCCCCGACCTTTGACCGGATGGGCTTCCTGCCCTATCAGGCCGGTACCATTTTAGCCTATGTCTGTTCGCTGGTGGCTGGTGCCCTGATGCTCTATTCTTTAAAATACACCCGGGAAGAGAAGAAAACCACCGGTCGGATTACCGGTGGCTTGATGGTTGGGGTTGGCCTGATTGGCTTGATTACCACCCTGTCACCCCTCTTGACCGGTTAGGCTCACCTAAAAAGACAGGTCACATCCCTTTTGGATGTGACCTGTCTTTTTCTTATGCCTGGGTATGGTAAGTGGCCTTTTCTGTAACGATAATGGATAGGGGGATATCGGTATCCTGCTGGGGAATCTTTTCACCCTTGACGACCTGGCAGTCATAGCCGGCGCCGATAATAGGGGTCCCCTCTTTTAAGCGGGGGAGGAAGCGGTCATAAAAACCGGCCCCATAGCCAATCCGGCCGCCGGTCTCATCAAAGACCAGGCCCGGTACCAGGCAGAAATCAATTTCTTCTATAGGGACCTCTTCAATAGCCTCGGGGGCAATTTCTTCCAGACCTAGACCGGTTGTAATGAGCGGCGTACTTGGCCGGTAGACAGAGAAAATCATCTGGTAGTTTTTTTGGCAGATGGGCAGTAGTACCCGTTTGCCTTCTGCGAAGGCGGTTTCGATTAAGTCCTGAGTTTTCAGTTCACTGCCGAAAGATAAGAATAAGGCCACGGTATCAGCCCGGAGCCATTCGGGCATGGCCGATAAACGGGCAGCGAAGGCCTTGCCGGCTAAGTCTCTTTCTTCCTGAGAGAGCGCCTTGCGGGCCTTGGTCATTTGATCGCGATAATCTTGTGCAGTCATAAGACCCCTCCTTTGTCGACAAGATTATAGCGAATGCAGCCGGTGATTGCAAGTTCCGTAAATTATCAGGGGATTGGGCAAAAAGGCTTGCATTTTTTTCTGAATCTGCTATTATATAGGTATGGTGTTAGCACTCGAATAGATTGAGTGCTAACACAAACAGGAAAGTCAATAAGGAGGCCATTTAATGAACATTAAACCGTTAGGCGACAAAGTCGTTATTAAACCCTTAAAAGTTGAGGAAAAAACCCAGAGCGGGATCGTTCTGCCCGGGTCCGCCCAAGAAAAACCCCACCAAGGGGAAATCATTGCCGTAGGTAGTGGGGTGTTGAATGAAAAAGGTGAACGCGTACCTTTGGAAGTAAAACCCGGCGATAAGGTCGTCTATGGCAAATTCGGTGGTACCGAAGTGAAACTGGATGACGAAGAAGTCGTCATCATCGCAGAAAAAGATATCTTAGTCGTTCTCGGCTAATTAAAGGTTATAGACGTTTTCGTTTTACTAGGAGGCTAATATAGATGGCAAAAGAAATTCGTTTTGGTGCAGAAGCACGTGCAGCCCTGGAAAAAGGGGTGAATGCAGTTGCTGACGCAGTGAGTGTAACCCTTGGGCCTAAAGGCCGTAACGTTGTTTTATCCAAACCCTATGGCACCCCTCTAATTACCAATGACGGGGTTTCCATCGCCCGGGAAATCGAACTGGAAGACGCCTTCGAAAACATGGGCGCCCAGCTCTTAAAAGAAGTATCCATTAAAACCAACGATGTCGCCGGTGACGGGACCACCACAGCTACGGTACTGGCACAGGCAATGGTTCGTGAAGGCCTCAAAAATATTGCCGCCGGTGCCAACCCTATTATTCTTCGCAAGGGGATGACGGCTGCTGCAGCCAAGGCTGTAGAAGCCATTGAAAAGGTATCCAGCCCCATTAAAAACAAGGAAGCCATCGCTCAAGTGGCAGCTATTTCTTCCGGGGACGAAGAAACCGGTAAACTCATCGCTGACGCTATGGAAGTGGTCGGCAATGATGGGGTCATCACCGTTGAAGACTCCCAGACCTTCGGCACCTCTTTAGATGTCGTTGAAGGGATGCAGTTCGACCGGGGTTATATCTCTCCCTACATGGTTTCCGATACGGAAAAAATGGTCGCTTCTTTAGAAGACCCCTATATCTTAATTACAGATAAGAAAATCAGTAGCGTTCAGGAAATTTTACCTGTCCTGGAACAAGTGGTGAAAACCGGCAAGGCCCTCCTGCTCATCGCTGAAGATGTGGAAGGCGAAGCCCTCACTACCATGATTTTAAATAAACTCCGTGGGACCTTTAACTGTGTTGCCGTTAAAGCCCCGGGCTTTGGTGACCGTCGTAAAGAAATGCTCCAGGATATCGCCGTCTTAACCGGGGCCACTGTAGTCACCGAAGAATTAGGCTACAAACTGGAAGATGCAACGGTAGACATGCTCGGTTCTGCCCGCCAAATCACCGTTACCAAGGACAACACCACCATTGTTGAAGGTAAGGGGAGCAAGGAAGGCATTGACGGCCGGGTGGCTCAAATCCGTGTCCAATTAGAGGAAACCAGCTCTGACTTTGACCGGGAAAAACTGCAAGAACGCTTGGCTAAACTGGCCGGCGGGGTAGCAGTGATCCAAGTTGGGGCTGCCACCGAAACGGAACTGGCTGAAAAGAAACTCCGGATCGAGGATGCCCTTTCCGCAACCCGGGCTGCAGTGGAAGAAGGGATTGTCGCCGGCGGCGGTACGTCCTACATTTCTGCGATGGCTGCCCTGGATGACCTCCAACTGGACGAAGCAGACGCAATGACCGGTGTGGCTCTGATTAAAAACGCCCTGGAAGCCCCGGTTCGCCAAATCGCTGAAAATGCCGGGATGGAAGGGTCTGTTGTCGTTGCAGCTGTCAAAGAAAAAGACCAGGGGATTGGCTACAATGCCCTCGCTGACCGCTACGAAGACATGATTGAGGCTGGGATCATTGACCCGGCTAAGGTCACCCGCAGTGCCCTGCAAAATGCAGTGTCCATCGCTTCTATGATTCTGACCACTGAAAGCCTGGTGGCAGATGTCAAAACCGAAGACCCGATGGCCGGTGCCGGTGCAGGCGCCCCCGGCATGGGTATGATGTAAGCTTCAAAAGACTTTTAAACGGACGTAGACCTACGTCCGTTTTTTTATTTACCGGGGCAAAAGCTTGAGCCGGGCTTCTCATTCCAGTATAATAACAAGAAGTGTAAAAAGGTACAGTCAAGCTAGAGGAGGCTACTTATGTGCGGTATTGTCGGCTACATGCCGGGAAATAAGGAAATAGACCATGAGGCGGTCATTAAGGATATGTGTGACGCGATGGTCCATCGGGGGCCGGATAGCGACGGCACCTTTATCACCGACCAAATCGTCCTGGGTTTTCGGCGGTTGAGCATCATTGACTTAAGTAATGAGGCGGACCAGCCTCTTTTCAATAAAGATAAGACCTTAGCCTTGATTTTCAATGGCGAAATCTACAACTACAAGGAACTGCGGGAAGACCTGGTCAAGCAGGGCTATACCTTTATTTCTGAGACAGATAGCGAGGTCTTGGTCCATGGCTATGATGCCTGGGGCGAAGGGATCTTGCATAAGGTCCGGGGGATGTTTGCCTTTGCCATCTGGGACGCGAAGAAGGAGGAGCTCTTTTTAGCCCGGGACTTTTTCGGTATTAAGCCCCTTTACTATGGCGCCGCCTCCGATGACGGCAGTTTTTTCTTCGGGTCAGAAATCAAGTGCTTTTTAGAACACCCTTCCTTCCGGAAGGCTGTCAACCCCAAGGCCCTCCGGCCCTACCTGACCTTCCAGTACCCGGCAACAGAAGAGACCTTTTTTAAGGGCATCTACAAGCTGAGCCCGGGCACCTGGATGCGGGTCAAGGACGGGAAAATTACCGACCGGGGCCGGTACTGGGACTTCAACTACCGGGATGCCGGCCTGACCGATGATGAGGCCGTCACTGCCATTGGGGATGTCCTGCGGGAGAGTGTCCGCTACCACCAGATGGCAGACGTCCAGGTCGGAGCCTTTTTATCCGGTGGGATTGATTCGAGCTTCATCACTGCCCTCTTCCGGCCGGAAAAGACCTTTTCCGTTGGTTTTAAGGACTATGATGGGGTCTTCAATGAAACAGATCTGGGCCGTCGGCTATCGGAAATTTTAGGCTTTACCCACTACAAGCGCCTGATCAGCGGCGATGACTTTTTCGAGGCCCTACCGACCATCCAATACCATATGGATGAGCCCCAGTCCAACCTGTCTTCGGTGCCCCTTTACTTCCTGGCCCAGCTGGCCTCTGAACACG
This sequence comes from Peptococcus simiae, assembly GCF_046097595.1. Lineage (NCBI taxonomy): Bacteria > Bacillati > Bacillota > Clostridia > Eubacteriales > Peptococcaceae > Peptococcus > Peptococcus simiae. The sequence goes on along the minus strand of NZ_JBJUVG010000011.1, from coordinate 26,081 downwards.
TTAAAGTTGTCCTTTCAGGGGAAGGGGCGGATGAGCTTTTCGGGGGCTATGACAGCTACATGGATACGCCCCACCTGGCCCTCTATAAAAAACTCCCGGCCTTTGTCCGCCGGGGGCTTTACCAAACGGTCGGGAAGGCCTTTCCCCATTCCCGCTTGGGCGACCTGGCCATCCGGGGCGGTCAGCCCCTCCGTGAACGCTTTGTAGGCCAGGCCCGGATTTTTCCTGATGATGAAGCGGCAGCCCTCCTAACCCCGACCTACCGGGGCGGTCCGTCAGCAACAGAGCTCCTGGCCCCTGAGTACGACCGTCTTCATGGGACAGACGAACTGACTGCCAAGCAGGTCATCGATATCCGGACCTGGCTGCCCGGGGATATTCTCTTAAAGGCAGACAAGATGAGCTCCGCTCATTCCCTGGAACTCCGGGTCCCCTTCCTGGACAAGGAAGTCATCCACCTGGCAACCCAACTGTCGCCGGACCAGCGGGTCCGCGATGGGGTGGCTAAGGTATCCTTGCGGAAGGCAGCCCTGGCAGAACTGCCGGAAGAATGGGCCAAACGCCCGAAGGTCGGTTTCCCGGTGCCCTTGCGGGACTGGCTCTGCCAGGAAAAATACTACCAGGCGGTTAAGGCCATCTTTGAGCGGCCCTATGTGAGCGAGTTTTTCAACCAAGATAAGCTCTTGACCTACCTCCAAGAGCACTATGAAGGTAAGGCCATGCGGCAGCGCTATATTTACACCGTGCTCTGCTTCCTGATTTGGTATGACGAATATTTTGTAAAGAGATAAGTCAACGGGGCCTAGCCCCGTTTTTTCTTGCTATCGTTTGGGAGACAAGGGTTATAGTGTATAATGATTAAATATGAAGAGAGAAATGAAGACCTATTATACCTACCTGCTTAAGTGTGCAGACAATACGCTCTATTGCGGCTATACTGTTGACCTGGACCAGCGGCTTGCCAAGCATAATGCCGGCAAGGCCAGTAAGTATACCAGGGCACGGTTGCCGGTGGAGCTGGTTTACTGGGAGGCCTTTGCCAGCCAGCATGAGGCCATGGCCCGGGAATACCAGCTCAAACAGTGGACCAGGGAAGAAAAGTTGGCCTTGATAAGTAACAGGAAGACAGGTGACGCATGAATACTTTTTTTATTGTAGATGGAAATAGTATTGCCAACCGCGCTTTTTACGGGGTACCCCCTTTGACCACCAAAGATGGGACGCCAACCAATGCAGTGGTGGGCTTTTTAAATATGCTGAAGAAATTAATCGGAGACGGCACAGACGCCTACCTGGCTGTGGCCTTTGATGAGCGGGGTAAGGTTTTCCGCCATGAAAAATTTGTTGACTATAAGGCCAACCGCAAGGGGATGCCCGATGACTTGGCGGCTCAAATGCCCCTCATCAGGGAGGTCCTGACCCTGATGCAGGTCCCCATCTTGAGCATGCCCGGCTACGAGGGGGATGACATTTTAGGTACTCTGGGCAAAAAGGCCAAGGCGGCCGGCTTTGACGTGGCCCTGGTCAGTGGGGACCGGGATACCTTTCAATTGATTGAAGACCATATTAAGGTCATCTACCCCCGCCGGGGCCTTTCTGATACGGAGGTCATGGACCTGCCGGCCCTCAAGGAAAAGTATGACCTCAGCCCAACCCAGATCATCGACCTCAAGGGACTCATGGGCGATGCCTCAGACAATATCCCCGGGGTACCCGGTGTCGGCGTTAAGACGGCGACCAAGTTCTTGCAAAAGTATGGGTCTATGGAGGGCCTATACGACCATATTGAAGACTTCGACGGCAAGAAAATGGGCGATAAGCTGACCGAATATAAGGACCAGGCCTTTATGAGTCGGGACTTAGCGACGATTACCACAGATGTGCCCCTGGAAATTCCGCCCATGGAGGCTTTCCGCCTGAAAGAACCGGACCTGGATGGGCTCCGGGCCTTTTACAGCCGGCTGGAGCTGCGCCAATTCCTCAACCAGCTGGACGAGGGTCGGGCGCCTGAGGCCCAGCCCGAAGGGGAAGTGCACAGGGACCTGGCCGCCATCCGGGCCTGCCTGGATGACCTGGCCGATGCCGACCAGCTGGTCATTATTTGCCGGCTGGACGACGGACGCAAGACCCTGACCGACCTGGCTCTCAGGGGCAAGGGCACGAACCACCACATCCCTTGCGCTGACCATGAAGCGGAAGTGGCAGAGGGCCTGGCGAACCTGCTCCAGGCCCATGATAAGCCGGTCATCACAGATGATGCCAAGGCCTTTTACACCGCTCTGGCCCTGTGTGACATAAAAGCAGTGCCGGTTGCATGGGATGCGGTCCTTTCGGACTACCTCCTGGACCCGGAATCCGGGGACCACAGCCTGGAAGGGCAACTGCAAAAACGCTTCCAAACGGTCTTCTCAGAGGACCCCTCGGAAAAATACCATGCCCTCCTAGAGGGCTTGGAAAAGCTCCAAGAACCGACCATGGAAGCCCTGCGGGAAGCAGACATGGCGGACCTCTACTATGCCCTGGAGCTCCCCCTGGCCCAGGTCCTGGTCAATATGGAACAGACCGGGGTCCGGCTAAATATCCCCTACCTCCAGGCCATGGAAGAAGAGTTCGCCGGCCGGCTGGACAAGCTCACCAATGACATCTACGACCTGGCCGGTGAGCCCTTTAACATCAATTCTCCCAAGCAATTGGGCCAGGTCTTATTTGACCAGCTGGGCCTGCCGGTCTTGAAAAAGACCAAGACCGGCCCCTCAACCAATGCAGAGGTCTTAGACCAGCTTAGGAAAGAGCACCCCATTGTGCCCCTGATCCTGGACTACCGCCAGTTGAGCAAGTTGAAGAGCACCTATATTGACGGGCTCCTGGCCCTGGCCGATGAAGAGGGGAAGGTCTACACCCACTTTAACCAAACCCTGACCGCAACCGGCCGCCTGTCCTCCAGTGAGCCCAACCTGCAGAATATCCCGGTCCGCACCGAGGAGGGTCGGCGGATCCGCCAGGCCTTTATCCCCTCTGAAGAGGGTCAGGTTCTCATCTCTGCCGACTATTCCCAAATCGAACTCCGGATTTTAGCGGCCATGTCGCTGGACGGCAGTCTGGTGAATAGCTTTAGAAGTGAAGAGGACATCCACCGGCGGACCGCCTCGGAAGTCTTCCATGTGCCCATTGACCAGGTGACCAGCCTGCAGCGGTATGCGGCCAAGGCCGTTAACTTTGGGATTATTTATGGGCAGACAGACTTTGGCCTGGCCCGAGAACTGGGCATCAGCCGGAAGGCGGCCCAGGAATACATTGACAAGTACTTTGAACGCTATCCCCTGGTGCAGAAGTGGATTGATGAAGCCGTGGAGGCAGCCCGGGAAAATGGCTATGTCAAAACCATCCTCGGCCGGCGCCGGTATATCAGGGATATCCACAGCAAGAACCAGCACCAACGCCACTTTGCCGAACGGACGGCGGTTAATGCTCCCATCCAAGGCAGTGCGGCGGATGTCATCAAGCTGGCCATGCTCGACGTCAATCGACGGCTAGAGGCTGATGACTACCGGGCCCGGATGCTCTTACAGGTCCACGATGAACTTATCTTTGAAGCACCGCCAGAAGAGGCGGGCATGCTCATTCAGATGGTCCATGAGGCCATGGAAGAGGTTTTAGAGCTGCCGGTTCCCCTCCATGTTGAGGTGAAGGTTGGCTTTAACTGGGAAGAAATGGAAACCGTTTAGGAGGAGAGACCGCTATGCCCGAATTGCCAGAAGTAGAAACGGTACGCCGGGGCCTGGCGGATAAACTGGTCCAGGCCAGGATTGAGACGGTCCGGGTCAGCCTGCCCAAGCAGGTCAAAAGGCCCCAGGGCGATGCCCGGGCCTTTAGCCAAGGGCTCTGTGGCCGGACCATTCAAGCCATTGACCGGCGGGGCAAGTACCTGGTTTTTACCCTCTCCGGCGGGCACTGGCTGGTCGCCCACCTGGGTATGAGTGGCCGCCTTTTGGTCAAATCCAGCCAGGCGCTGCCGGCTGCCCATACCCATATCATCCTGACCTTTGACAGGGGCCTGGCCCTGCACTACCAAGACGTCCGCCAATTTGGTGGTCTGGCCCTATGGACAGAAGACCCCTACTTGCAGGCGCCGCTGGCCAAGCTGGGGCCGGAGCCCCTAAGTGACGACTTTACCGCTGAAGGCCTTTACCAAAAGAGTCGGGGGCGGAAGCTGGCCGTCAAAAGTTTTATTCTGGACCAAAAAATCATCGCCGGCGTGGGCAATATCTATGCCGACGAGGCCCTTTTTCGGGCCGGGCTGCGGCCTCGCAAGGCCGCCGGCCGGCTGTCGCGCAAGGACTGCCAGGGCCTCCACCGGGCCATCTGCCAGGTGCTTGAAGAAGGCATCGCCGCCGGCGGCAGTTCGATCCGGGACTACGTCGGGGCCGATGGCCATACTGGCGGCTACCAGCTCACCCACCGGGTCTACGGGCGGAAGGGGCAGGCCTGCCTGGTCTGCGGCAGGCCTTTAAAGAGCATTATTGTTGGCGGCCGGTCCAGTGTTTACTGCCCCCACTGCCAGTCATCATAAGGAGGGCCTATGGCAAAATATATTGGTATTACCGGTGGGATTGCTTCAGGCAAGTCTGCAGTCGGCGACTACCTGGCCAGCCTGGGCTACCCGGTCATCGATGCAGACCTGATTGCCCGGGAAGTGGTAGAGCCCGGCAGGGAGACATTAGCGGCCTTGAGGGAGGCCTTCGGACCGGGGATTCTTTCGCCGGCAGGAGACCTGGATCGACGCGCCCTGGCAGCGGTCATCTTTAAAGATGATCAAAAGCGGGCCCAGCTCAACCAAATTATGCACCCCGCCATTGACCGGGCAATGCAGAAAAAGATGGCGGCAGCCCAGGACCAGCCCCTGGTTTTTCTGATGGTTCCCCTCTTATACGAGACCGGCTTTCAGAAACACTGCGATGAGGTCTGGCTGGTTAGGGTCAGCCGGGAAACTCAAGTCCGCCGGCTCATGGCCCGGGATGACATTGATGCGGGTTACGCCGACCATAAAATTAAGGCCCAGATGACCGATGAAGACCGGCTGGCCTATGGGCCGCAGGTCATCAATAACGATGGGGACCTGGATGCCCTCCACGCCCAGGTTGATGAACTTTTAAGGGAGGTGGGCTAGATGGCCAGGTCAACAACTGAGGGCCGGGACAAACTCTGGACCGGCCCCTTTATTTCTATTGTGGTCATCAACCTGGTCCTCTTTTTAAGCTTCCAGGTTCTGACCCCAACCCTCCCGGTCTACGCCCAGTCCATCGGGGCCGGGGACCGGAGCATTGGCCTCTTGATTGGCCTGGTCTCTATTTCATCAATTATTACCCGCCTCTTGGGCGGCATGCTCCTGGACCGGTTCGGACGGAAGCTTATTTTTCTACTGGGCCTATTGGGGATGACGGCCTTTACCTTCGGCATTGGCTTTGTCACCACCGTCGGCCTCCTGCTCCTGGTGCGAACGGTCCAGGGTCTGGCCTGGGGGGTGGCCAGTACCGCTTCCAGCACCATGGCCGCAGACAGCATCGCCCGGTCCAGGCTGGGAGAGGGGATGGGCTATTATGGCCTATCGACCTCCCTGGCCCTGGCCATTGCCCCGGCCCTGGGCTTATTTGTCCTCCAGGCCTATGGCTTCCATTGGGTGACCCTGATAGGGACCCTTCTGTTACTGGTCTGCCTGGTCCTCGTCGCCCTGACCCCGGAGCCTGCCTATGAGCGGGCAGCTCAGCCGGCAGAGGGGGCCAGCCTCCTGGCGGCCATGTACGAAAAAAAAGCTCTCTTACCGGCCCTGATGATGATGGCTCTGACAGCTGTCATGGGGGCCAACTCAGCCTTTATTGCGGTTTCAGCCTATAGCCGGGGGGTCCGGAACATTGGCCTTTACTTTATCGTCTATGCCCTAGCTATGATTCTCTCCCGGCCTCTGGTTGGTAAGGTTGTCGACCGGTATGGTCTAAGGGTTGTCGTCTTGCCCACCCTGGCCTGTATGGGCCTTTCCTTGGTCATGACAGCCTTTGCCGGCCATATCTGGGCTTACTGCCTGGCTGGCGCCCTTTTCGGAACAGGCTTTGCGGCCGGACAAACGGCCTTTCAGACCATGGCCGTCACCCTGGCCCCCCGGGGACGGATTGGGGCAGCCAACGGGACTTTTTTCGTTGGCTTCGATGGCGGGATGGCCATTGGCTCGGTTCTGGCCGGCCTGGCTGCGGACGCCTGGGGCTATGCCGGCATGTACCTCTTTCTGCTGGTCTTTATCCTCCTGGCCGCCGTCTTATTTTTAACGGTCGGGAAAAAAAGACTTGGCAGCCGGTAAATGCTTGCTTAATGATATCCTGTATGCTATACTGTCTGAGGTAAAAAAACACACGGTTTCCATTGCCTGCCCTTGGAGCGAAAGTCGTGGCAAGGCATGAGGAGGCCGGAGGAAAAATCCAGAAAGGAGGTGCCCAAATGTCCGTCGTTTCTATGAAACAATTATTAGAAGCCGGTGTGCATTTTGGACATCAGACGCGCCGTTGGAACCCTAAAATGGCGCCTTATATCTTTGCTGAACGCAATGGTATTTATATTATTGACTTACAGAAAACTGTACGTCTCATGAAGGAAGCCTTTGACTTTGTCAAAGAAACAGTTGAGGATAACAAGCCTATTCTCTTCGTTGGGACCAAAAAACAGGCCCAAGAATCTATCCGTGATGAAGCAATCCGTGCGGGTGAATACTATGTGAATGAACGTTGGTTAGGCGGTATGCTGACCAACTACAAGACCATCAAAGCCCGTATCAAACGCCTCTTCGAGCTGGAAAAGATGGAAGAAGAAGGGACCCTCGAGTTACTCACCAAAAAAGAAAAATCCTTGCTCTTAGCTGAGAAAGAAAAACTCGAACGTTACCTCGGCGGCATCAAGAACATGCCTGAACTTCCGGGCGCTCTTTTCGTTATCGATCCGCGGAAAGAAAAAATTGCCGTTCATGAAGCCCGTAAGCTTGGTATCCCCGTTATTGCGGTTGTTGATACCAACTGTGACCCGGATGAAATTGATTATGTCATCCCGGGTAATGACGATGCCATTCGTGCCGTCAAATTGCTGACTTCCGTAATTGCAGATGCTGTCGTTGAAGCTAAACACGGCTTTGAAGAAGACACTGTCGCTGAAGCAGAAGCTGAATAATTGACTAACAGGTAACCGGTTGGCTTTGCCATTGGTTACCTTTTTTAAAGAAAGCTGTTAATGACTAAGGAGGTATCTTTGTGGCAAATATTACCGCTTCTATGGTAAAAGAACTTCGTGAAAAAACCGGCTCCGGCATGATGGATTGCAAGAAAGCCCTGCAGGAAACCGATGGCGACCTGGAAAAGGCCATTGACCTTTTGCGGGAAAAAGGAATGGCTGATTCCGCTAAAAAAGCTGGCCGGATTGCAGCTGAAGGGGTTATCGCTTCCTACCTGCACATGGGTGGCCGCATTGGGGTTATGGTTGAAGTCAACTGCGAAACCGACTTCGTAGCTAAAACCGATAACTTCAAAGAATTTGCGCAAAATATCGCTATGCATATTGCTGCAGCCAATCCGTCCTACTTAACCGCTGAAGAAGTGCCCGAAGAAGAACTGAACCACGAACGGGAAGTTTTAAAGGCACAAGCCTTAAACGAAAACAAACCGGAACACATCGTCGACAAAATGGTCGAAGGCCGGTTGAAAAAATACTATGCTGAAAATTGCCTCATGCAACAAGCCTACATCCGGGCTGAGCATGATGAAACCATCGAAGATGTGGTTAAGGCAGCAATCGCTGAATTTGGGGAAAACATCAAAATTCGCCGGTTTACGCGCTACGAAATGGGCGAAGGCTTAGAAAAACGTTCAGAAGACTTTGCTGCTGAAGTAGCTGCACAAGTCGGTCAAGGTTAAGCCAAAGGGGTCCATTTCATAGGAAATGGGCCCTTTTTTCTATATCTAGGAGGTTTGTATGGAAACACCTAAGTATAAACGCGTCATTATCAAACTGTCCGGGGAAGCCCTGGCCGGTGACCAAGGCTTCGGCCTGGAAAATAGCGTCCTGGATTCCTTGGCCGAACAAATCGGTGATATCATTGATTTGGGCGTTGAAGTGGCTGTCGTTGTTGGCGGCGGAAATATTTGGCGTGGCGTGGCCGGGTCCAAAAGGGGCATTGACCGGGCGACAGCCGACTACATGGGCATGCTGGCTACGGTGATTAACGCCCTGGCCCTCCAGGACATCCTTGAAAACCATGACATCGACACCCGGGTCCAGACCGCCATTGAAATGCGCCAGGTGGCCGAGCTCTATATTAAGCGCCGGGCCATCCGCCACTTGGAAAAGGGACGGGTCGTGATTTTTGGGGCCGGGACCGGGAATCCCTTCTTTTCGACAGATACTACTGCCGCCTTACGGGCAGCGGAAATTGAAGCGGAAGTCATCCTTATGGCGAAAAAGGTCGATGGCGTTTATGATTGCGATCCACAAACCAACGCCGATGCGAAGAAATTTGACCGCTTGTCCTATATCGATGTCTTGAACCGTGGCTTAAAGGTCATGGACAGCACGGCAACCTCTTTATGCATGGATAATGATATCCCCATCATCGTCTTCAACATGATGGAACGCGGGAATATGAAACGCGCACTTATGGGAGAACCTATTGGCACCTATGTAGGGAGTGAACAAGATGATTAATGACATTTTGAAAGACACTGAGAACCGGATGCAGTTATCGATTGAATCCTTGCGCACCGAGCTCAGCCGGATTCGTACCGGAAAGGCCAACATCTCTTTGCTCGACGGTATTACCGTTGAATACTATGGCACCCCGACGCCTTTAAACCAAGTGGCCAATATCAGCGCGCCGGAACCCCGGCTCTTAACGGTCCAACCTTGGGATAAGACCGTCGTCCAGGATATTGAAAAAGCCATCCTGGCCTCTGACCTGGGCATTACCCCCAATAACGATGGGCAGATCATCCGCCTGCCCCTGCCCCAGCTGACCCAGGAAGTCCGGGAAGACTTAGCCAAACAAGCCCGCAAGCGGGGCGAAGATGCTAAGGTCAGCGTCCGGAATATTCGCCGGGATGCGAATGACCAGGTCAAAAAGCTGGAAAAGAGCAAGGAAGTGGCTGAAGACGAAGCCAAATCCGCCCAGGATGACATCCAAAAATTAACCGATGACGCCGTTAAAAAGATTGACGCCGTTATCAGCGATAAAGAAAAAGAAGTCATGGAAATTTAACCTTAAGTCGGGCCTGGCCCGACTTTTTTTCTTGCCCGGAAAAGCCTTCCGGGCTTCTTCTATAATGGTCTTCATGAAGTCTTAATAGGCTAAGCCTGTTCACCTGCCGACGCTTATGATAAAATAGACCTATAATTTTATCTACAAGGTTAGAACGAGAGATGGGGTGGACGAATGAGCCATGCTGATGCAATAGAGACACGCATAAACCAACTGAAAGCGGGGAGCATCCCCCGGCACATCGGGATTATCATGGATGGCAATGGCCGCTGGGCAACCCTGAGGGGCTTGGCCCGGTTAAAGGGCCACCGGGCAGGGGTGGAAGCTGTTGACCGGGTCCTTGAAACGGTGATGGCCCTGGGCGTTGACTATCTAACGGTTTACGCCTTTTCAACAGAAAACTGGAAGCGCCCCACAGCAGAAGTCAGGGGGTTAATGGCCCTCCTGGTTGAATACCTGGATGCCAAACTGGACAAGCTCATGGCCAATGGCGTCTGCCTCAAGGCCATCGGTGACAAGGCCGGTTTGCCGGAAAAGGTGCAAGCAAGCTTAAAGCGGGTAGAAGAGAAGACCAAGGCCAATACAGGCCTGTATTTTAATATTGCCCTCAATTACGGTGGTCGCCAGGAAATCGTGCGGGCGGCCCGGGCCCTGGCTGAAGAAGTCCAGGCCGGCAGCCGGTCCCTGGAAGAGATTACCGAGGAAAGCCTGGCCGATAAGCTCTATACCGCCGGCCAACCGGACCCGGACTTCATCATCCGGTCCTCCGGGGAATTTCGGATTTCCAACTTTATGCTGTGGCAAATGGCCTATGCTGAGCTATGGCTGACGGATACCCTGTGGCCGGATTTTTCTGCAGACGACCTACTGGATGCAATCGCTGACTACCAAAAACGCAACCGGCGTTTTGGTGGCATCGATGCGAAAGGAAAAGTATGAGACAACGTATTATTACCGGGGTTATAGGCATCCCTGTGATTCTGCTTTGCCTATTTACAGTGCGGCCGCTCATGGTCCTTTTGGTGGCCGCCTTAATGGCCGCCGCCCTCTATGAACTGGCCCGGATGTATGCGCCGAAAAGGCTTGCCGCCTTCCTCTGGCTGCCGGCTTTGGGGGCTGCGGGCTTCCTCTTGACCTACCTCCTGGGCTGGTCAGACTGGCAGGGGATTGTGCTGGCCGTTTACCTGGTGGTCCTGGTGGCCCTGGGGGTCTTTGCTTATCCCCGGATTCCCATTCAGGATATCGCCTTTATGCTCCTGATGCTGGTCTATGGGGCCTGGACCTTCATGCATGCCCTGGCCCTTTACGATGTGCCCCGGGGCAGCTGGCTCCTCCTGATGGCCTTCCTGACGGTCTGGTTTTCAGACAGCGGGGCCTATTTTGTGGGCCGGGCCTTTGGCCAGCGGAAAATGGCTCCCCAACTGTCCCCGAATAAGACTATTGAAGGGGCCCTCGGGGGCCTGGCCTTTGCGGTCCTGGCCCTGCTCATTGCCAATGCCTTTATTAAGGCCCTGCCCAGCCCCCTGGCCACGATTTGTTTTGCCCTGGCCATCGCTGTGGTGGGAATCATAGGGGACCTTTTTGAAAGCTTATTAAAGCGGACTTTCGATGTCAAAGATTCAGGAAACATCCTTCCCGGCCATGGCGGTATCCTAGACCGCTTTGACAGCTTTATGCTGGTCTTGCCGGTGGTGAGCTACCTGCTGCCTTTCCTGGCGACTTTATAGAGATGAGAAAGGATAAGTATGACAAATATAGCAGTATTGGGCGCAACCGGCTCAATCGGTCAACAAACGCTCCAAGTGGTGGACGAACATCCATCACTTTTTTCTATAAGCGTCCTGGCCGGTTACCACAACGGGGCTCTTTTACGAGACCAAGCCCTGAAGTATAGGCCGCAAGCGGTTTTTATAACGGATGCCGCGACTTACAAAAGTTTACAGGCTGAGCTGACCCAGGCCGGGATTACTGTCCTGGATAGCTGGGACCAGCTGGCAGCCTTTTTAGCAGATGTGGATATCGTCCTCGGGGCCATATCCGGTGCGGCCGGCATTGAACCGACCTTAATCGCCCTGAAACTGGGAAAAACCGTAGCCCTGGCCAATAAGGAAACCCTGGTCGCAGCCGGTGACCTGGTGGCGGAGGCCTTGGCCAAGTATGGCGGGCGGATTATTCCGGTCGATAGTGAGCATTCAGCGATTTTTCAATGCCTGGAGGCCAATGGCCAGCCAGCTAAAATTTTACTCACTGCTTCCGGTGGCCCCTTCCGCCATTGGGCCAAAGATAAACTGGTAGGGATCCGCCCGGCAGATGCCCTCAGCCACCCCACCTGGGATATGGGCCGTAAGATAACCATTGACTCAGCGACCTTAATGAACAAGGGCCTTGAAGTCATTGAGGCCGTCCGCCTATTTGATATGCCGGGGGAAAAAATCCAGGTCCTGGTCCATGAAGAAAGCGTTGTCCACTCCATGGTCCAATGGGTAGATGGGACCGTCATGGCCCAACTGGGGACCGCCGATATGCGGCTTCCCATCCAATATGCCCTGGCCTGGCCCAAGCGGCTGGAGAATACCTTCCCCACCCTGGATTTGGCCGCCATCGGCACCCTTCACTTTGCCGAGCCCCGCTGGGAGGACTTTCCGGCCCTGAACCTGGCCTATAAGGCCCTGGACCGCGGGGGGATTATTCCGGCTGTCTTAAATGCAGCCAATGAAGTGGCTGTAGACCAGTTTTTGAAGGAGAAGATTGGCTTTTTGACCATCGCCGAGGTGGTGGCAACGACCATGCAGGCCTTTCAGGCGGAAGGGGTTGAGAGTCTGGCCCAGCTGCAAGCAATCGATGCCGAAGCCCGGGCTAAGGCCTTGACGATTTGTGCAGGTGATGGCCTATGATGTCCTTTATTATTGCTGTTTTGCTCCTGGGCTTTTTGGTATTTGTCCATGAATTTGGCCATTTTATTATTGCTAAAATTTCCGGGATGAATGTAGAAACCTTCAGTATCGGCATGGGGCCGGCGATATCTACCTTTAAAAAAGGCGGGACCGAGTACGTCATTGCGGCCATTCCAGCTGGTGGCTATGTCAGTGTGACCGGGGCCACCGGGGACCTGGACGAAGAAGACGCCCTAGACCCGGATGACCCCCGCCGCTACCCCAACCGGCCCCTCTTGCACCGGGCCTTTTTTGCCGCCGCCGGTCCCTTGATGAACCTCTTGGTTGCTGTCTTGATCTTTATGCTGGTGTTTATGTCGGTAGGCGTTGAAGTGCCTAAAATGGAAACGGATACCATCATCTCCACAGTTACTGATAAGAGTCCAGCCCAGGCGGCAGGTCTCCAGGCCGGTGACCGGGTCCTGGCGGTGGATGGCCAGGCGGTCAACAGCTGGGCCGCCTTGCAAAAGGCGATTGGTGACCAGAAGGGGGCGGCCCTCAACCTGCAAATTGACCGGCAGGGTCAGGTCCAGGAAGTGACCTTGATGCCCAAGTGGGACAAGAGCGAGGAGCGCTACCTCATCGGCATTGCCCATAAGACAGAGTATGAACAGCGGCAGCTATCCCCGCCGGAGGCCGCCAAGGCCAGCGTCAAAATGACCAAGCAAATGTCCATGCTCATTTTTGATGCAGTGGGTAACCTGGTTACCGGCAAGGCCTCCGTCAGCGATAAAGAAGAGGGCCTGGCCGGCCCGGTTGGTATTGTCAAAGCCATCGATGAATCCACCCAGCATGGCCTGGTCAATGTACTGATGCTGACCGCTGCCCTATCGGTCAACCTGGGCCTCCTAAACCTCTTGCCCATTCCCGCCCTGGACGGGAGCCGGCTCCTTTTCCTCTTACTGGAAGCGGTGCGAGGGAGACCGGTCAGTGCCGAAAAAGAAGGCCTGGTCAACCTGGTCGGTTTTGCCTTCTTAATGGGCTTGATGATTTATGTTACCTTTAACGATATATCACGATTGGTGTGAATAAAATGCTAGGAATGCGACATAAGACGCGGTCTTTCTACGTGCGGGACCTGGGCTTTGGGGGAGACCATCCCATTGTTGTCCAGTCTATGACCAATACGGATACCCATGACCTGGCGGCCACCCTGGCCCAGATTCGGGCCCTGGACCAAGCCGGGGCCCAACTGGTCCGGCTGGCTGTGCCGGATAAGGCGGCCATCCCGTTCCTGGAAAAACTGCTTGACCAGAGCCCGGTCCCTCTCGTGGCCGATATTCATTTTGATTATCGTTTGGCCTTGGCCGCCATTGCCTGTGGCGTCGATGGGGTCCGGATCAACCCCGGCAATATCGGTGGCCTTGACCGTTTCCGCCAGGTGATTAAGGCCTGTCTGGAAAAAGACACCCCCATGCGGATTGGGGTGAACTCCGGGTCTGTTGAAAAGAAATTACTGGAAAAATATGGCGGGCCCACACCGGAAGCCATGGTGGAAAGTTTATGCCAGCATGTCCGGGTCTGTGAAGAGGCCGGCTACGGCAAGCTGGTCCTGTCGGTCAAGGCCTCTAGTGTGCCGGAAATGGTCCGGGCCAACCGCCTGGCCGCTCAAGAACTGGACTACCCCCTCCACCTGGGGGTGACTGAAGCCGGTGGTGTCCGGATGGGGACCATTAAGTCTGCCGTAGGCATTGGGGCTCTCCTGGTCGACGGCATTGGCGATACCCTCCGGGTCTCCTTAAGTGGAGACCCTTTAAACGAACTGCCGGTGGCCTACGATATCCTCAAGGCCAGCGGTCGGCTCAAGCAGGGGGTCAATATCATTGCCTGTCCGACCTGTGGTCGGACGCAAATCGACCTGGTCCCCCTTTTGGAAGCCGTTGAAGAACGGACCCGCCACATCCAGCGGCCTTTAAATATTGCCGTCATGGGCTGTGCCGTCAATGGCCCCGGTGAAGCCCGGGAGGCCGATATCGGCATTGCCGGCGGTAAGGGAATGGGCCTTATTTTTAGAAAAGGCGAAATCGTGGCCAGGGCCAGCGAAGACCAGCTTCTGGCCAGCTTTGACCAACATTTACAACAACTCTTAATGGAGGACTCTGAATCATGAGAATGACGAATGCACTAATCCCAACCTTACGTGATGTGCCGGCTGATGCAGCGGTACCTAGCCACCAGTTGCTCCTCAAAGGCGGCTACATCTTACGGACGGCCGCCGGTTTATATAACTACCTCCCCCTAGGCCACCGGGTGCTGGCCAAGGTTGAAGCCATTGTCCGTGAAGAAATGGATCGGTTTGGGGGCCAGGAAGTTCTGATGCCCATCCTCCAGCCGGCCGAATTATGGGAAGAAAGTGGCCGCTGGGAGGTCTACGGTGAAGAACTCATGCGGATCAAGGACCGGCATGACCGGCAATTTTGCCTGGGGCCTACTCACGAAGAAGTCATCACCGACCTGGTCCGCCAGACCATTGGCTCTTACAAGGCCCTGCCCCTCCGGCTCTACCAGATGCAGAACAAGTATCGGGATGAGCGGCGGCCCCGGTTCGGTTTAATGCGGGGCCGGGAATTTGTCATGAAAGACCTCTATTCCTTTGACTTGGATGAAGCCGGTCTGGATGCGGCCTATGAAGATATGTACCAGGCCTACACCAATGTTTTTAACCGCTGTGGCCTGACCTTCCGCCCGGTATTGGCAGATGCCGGCCAAATCGGTGGGGGTTACACCCATGAATTTAACGTCTTAGCGGAGAATGGGGAGTCCGTCCTGGCCATTTGCCCGGATTGCGACTACGCCGCCAACCAGGAAATTGCCGAAGTCAAGGCCAGCCCGGTGACCTATCCGGCTGATGAGGCGGCCCTGGAAAAGGTTCATACCCCGGATGCGAAAACCATTGATGCCGTAGCGGCCTTTTTACAAGTCGACGAAAAACAATGCGCCAAGACCATGATGTTTGAAGCCGATGGAGACCTCATCTGTGTCCTCACCCTGGGCAATGATGAAGTAAATGAAGTGAAAATCCAAAAAATCCATCCCTGCGACCAGCTGGTCCTGGCCGACCAGGCCACCATTCGGACCTGGCTGGGGGCAGATCCCGGTTCCCTGGGCCCGGTGGGCATGCCGGAAGACATTCCCATCTATGCCGACCAGGCCCTCAAGGGTGGCCAGGGGCTTGTCGTGGGCGCCAATGAAAACGACTACCACTACACCCATGTGAACCTAGACCGGGATGCCAAGGTAGCCGCCTATGGCGACTTGCGGATGGTCGTAGAAGGGGACGCCTGCCCTGCCTGTGGGGCCCAATTGACTTTTACCCGGGGTATTGAAGTCGGGCAGATCTTTAAACTGGGGACCAAGTATTCAGAAGCCATGGGGGCCACCGTTCTAGATGAAAACGGTAAAGCCCGGCCGCTGATTATGGGTTGCTACGGCATCGGGGTTAGCCGGACAGTGGCTGCCGCTGTCGAGCAGCACCATGATGACCGGGGGATTATTTGGCCCAAGAGCCTCGCCCCCTACCAGGTTCACCTGATTGCCGTCAACATGAAAGATGAAACCCTGGCAGCCATCGCTGAAAAGACCTATAAAGCCTTAACGGATGCAGGCCTTGAAGTTTTATTCGACGACCGCAAGGAGCGGGCTGGCGTGAAGTTTAACGATGCCGACTTAATCGGTATCCCCATCCAGCTCATCATCGGTAAAGGCACCGTCGAAAATGGTGAGATTGAATGGAAGGACCGCCGGACCGGTGAAAAACAAATGGTCCAGCCCGCGGCCCTCATCCAGGCAGTTAAAGCATTTTATGATTATGAATAGGGGGATTTTATGTCGATTCTAGTCAAAAAAGATTTTACCGAAGGACTAGAAGAACATGTAAAAGACTTTCTTGAACGCGCGACCATCCAGCAGCTGGAAATCCAGACCCGGTCGAAGCGGATTTTAATGACCCTCAAGGTCCCGTATTGGCCGGCGGTTCAGCTTAAAACAGAAATCAACCGCTACCTGCAGGGCTGCTACCCGGCAGATGTCCAGCTGGATATCAAGCTGGTCTGTCAGCAGCTGACGGCCATCAGCGACCTCCTACAGGCGCCCAAACTCTTTTTGGCCTACCTGGGGGAAGACTACCCCCAGTTGACACCCTGGTTGTCTGAATGCGATTTTACTGACGGGGCCAAGGGCCTCCAGGTCAATGTCCACTCGGATATGGTCCTCCGGCGCTTGCAAAAGGCCGGCGCCGAGAGGTGCCTGGCCCAATGGCTGGAAGAGCGGGGGAGGGCAGGGGCCGTAGTGACCCTGGTCCGGAGCGACGAGGAAGAACCGCCTGCAGAACCCTTAAATATGCTCAAGGAAGAGCCCACGCCGGTGCCGGCAGTTCCCAGCTGCCGGCGTGGGGTGAGCCCGGCCGCGGCTGCAACCGGGGCCAAGGGGGCCCATATCATTTATGGCAAGACCATCAACCAGGTGCCGGTGGAGATTGCTGAAATCACCGAAGAGGAAAATAAGGTCTGCTGTGCCGGCCGACTCTTTGACATCGACGGTCGGGAGCTGAAGAGCGACCGGGGCCTCATTGTTTTCAGCATTACCGACCAGACAGACAGCATTGAATGCCGGCTCTTCTGCGATAAAAAGGAAGTCAAAGACCTCCTGGACCAGCTGAAAAGTGCCGATGGGGTCTGCTTAAATGGTCGAGCCCAAGTCGACCGCTATAGCCAGGAGCTGGTCCTTATGGTTAATAACATCAACCATAAGACCCTGGCCTGCCGGATTGACCAGGCCACAGAAAAACGGGTGGAACTCCACCTCCACACCCAGATGAGCAATATGGATGGGGTGTCCAGCCTCAAGACCCTGGTCTCCCTGGCAGCCCAGCTGGGCCATTCAGCCATCGCCATTACTGACCACGGGGTGGTCCAGTCCTTTCCCCAGGCCTATGACCTGGGCAAAAAGTTGGGTATTAAGATTATTTACGGGATGGAGGCCTATATCTTTGATGACGCTATCCCGGAGAACCAAAAGCCGAAAACCTACCACTGTATTCTCCTGGTTAAAAATATGACCGGCCTACTGAACCTCTATAAGCTGACCACCGAATCCCACCTCCGCTATTACAAGAGACGACCGCGGATTCCCAAACGGCTCATCAACTATGCCCGGGAAGGGCTCATCATCGGTAGTGCCTGTGAAGCCGGTGAGCTCATGCAGTACCTGATCCACCATCCGGATGATGAAGCCGGCCTGGAAGACCTGGCTCAGTTTTATGACTATGTGGAAATTCAGCCGGTGGACAACAATGCCTTTATGATTCGCAAGGACATTGTCAGCAGCCGGGAGGACCTCCAGGACTTAAACCGCCGCCTCTTCAGCCTGGGGCGGAAGCTGGGCAAGCCGGTCGTGGCCACCTGTGACGTCCATTTTGCCAATGCTGAAGATGCCATTTTCAGGACCATCCTCATGGCCGGCAAGGGTTTCCAGGATGCCGAACAGCAGGCCCCCCTGTATTATCGGAATACCGATGAAATGCTGGCCGAGTTCGCCTACCTGGGGGAGGAAGATGCCTACGATGTAGTGGTCACTGCCCCCAACCGGATTGCAGACCAGATTGAAGAAGTCAAACCCGTGCCGGATGAACTTTTTCCGCCGGAAATAGAGGGGGCTGAAGAAGAAATCAAGCGGCTCACCTATGAAAAGGCCCATGCCTTATATGGTGACCCCCTGCCGGATATCGTTGAAGCCCGGATTGGAAAGGAACTCAAGGCCATTATTGGGAACGGTTTTTCCGTTCTCTACCTGATTGCCCATAAGTTGGTCAAAAAATCCAATGAAGATGGCTACCTGGTCGGGTCCCGGGGGTCAGTCGGCTCGTCCGTGGTGGCCTACTTCACAGATATTACAGAGGTAAATGCCTTACCGCCCCACTACCGGTGCCCGGCCTGCCAGTACAGCGATTTTGCCAATGAAGCCGGTGCCGGTACAGGGATTGACCTTCCGCGCGAAACCTGCCCCCACTGCGGAGCGGATTTGGAAAAAGATGGCTTTGATATTCCCTTTGAAATTTTCCTGGGCTTTAAAGGAGATAAGGTTCCTGATATTGACCTGAACTTTTCCGGCGAATACCAGCCTTCAGCCCATGCCTTTACCGAGGTTCTTTTCGGTAAAGACAATGTTTTCCGGGCCGGCACCATTGCAACAGTGGCTGAAAAAACAGCCTATGGCTATGTGCGGAAATTTTACGAAGAACGGGGCGAAGTCCACCGAAGTGCAGAAATGAATCGGCTTCGGAACGGGTGTACCGGTGTGAAGCGGACCACCGGTCAGCATCCCGGCGGCCTGATGGTTATCCCCAAGGGATTAGATGTCCACCAATTCACCCCCCTGCAGCGGCCGGCTGATGATGTGAAAACAGAAATCGTCACCACCCACTTTGACTACCACTCCATCAACGACCGCCTGGTTAAACTGGATATCCTAGGCCATGATGACCCGACTGTCATCAAAATGCTGGGAGACCTCACCGGTCTGGAGGCCCGGCATGTGCCCCTGGATGACCCGGCCACCATGTCCCTCTTTTCCTCGACCGAGGCCCTGGGGGTCAGCCCGGAAGCCCTGGGTTCACCGGTGGCAACCTATGGGGTCCCCGAGTTCAATACCAAGTTTACCCGGCAGATGCTGGAGGACATCAAACCGCAAACCTTCGCCGAATTGCTCCGTATCAGCGGTTTTTCCCATGGGACAGACGTGTGGCTGAATAATGCCCAGGACCTGATTCGGAGTGGGACGGCCACCGCCACGGAAACCATATCGACCCGGGATGACATCATGCTCTTTTTAATTGATAAAGGCATGGACTTCAGCCTTTCTTTTAAAATCATGGAAAGTGTGCGGAAGGGGAGAGGGCTTAGCGAAGACCAGCATGCTGCAATGGTCGAAAGCCATATCCCCGACTGGTTTATAAAATCCTGTGAAAAAATCAAGTACTTATTCCCCAAGGCCCACGCCGTTGCCTATGTAATGATGGCCTACCGGATTGCCTGGTTTAAGATTAACCATCCCCTGGCCTTTTACGCCGCCTACTTCACCGTCCGGGGGGCAGATGAGTTCGACTTAGAGACTGTCCTTGGAGGAGAGACGGTTGTACAGGGGAAAATTAAAAACATTTACAATAGCGGCCGGGACGCCTCAGCCAAAGACAAGGCCTCCGTTAGTGTCCTGGAAGTCGCCTTGGAACTTTTGCTCCGGGGCTTTCATGTCCTGCCGGTTGATATTAAAAGCTCTGACCCGACCAAGTTTACCATTGTAGGTGACGCCCTTTTGCCGCCACTGGTGGCCATTCCCGGCCTGGGTCAGACCATCGCCAATACCATTGCTCTGGCCCGAGAAGAGAAAGCCTTCATTTCTATTGAAGACCTGAAAGGCCGGGGAAAGGTTGGCGAGACCATGGTGGCAGAAATGGCAAGAATGGGCATTTTGAAGGACATGCCTGCAAGTAATCAAATCAATCTTTTCTAAGCCCTTTTTAACTGTTGAAATCTACAAAAAGCAGCAATAAGAAAAACTTATTGAAAATCCGCTACAGATGGATGGTTAAAATTGAATTAGAAAGCTAAATATGTTAAAGTAGAGCTAAGGGGTATACAACTTATTCAATTTTGAGGAGGAAAACCGTGTCTATTAAAGAAAAAGAATCGGTTGCTTCAACTGCTGCTGCAGAAGGCAAAAAACCGAAAAACATGAAAACAATGGACGGTAACACCGCTGCTGCTCACGTATCTTACTTATTTACCGATGTTGCAGCTATCTACCCGATTACGCCGTCTTCCCCGATGGCAGAAAAAGTCGACGTATGGAGCGCTCAAGGCCGTAAGAACCTTTTCGACCAAACTGTTAAAGTTGTCGAAATGGAATCTGAAGCCGGTGCTGCTGGTGCCGTTCACGGCTCTTTAGCTGCCGGTGCCCTGACTTCCACTTATACATCTTCCCAAGGCTTACTCTTAATGCTGCCGGTTATGTATAAGATTGCCGGGGAATTACTTCCGACTGTTTTCCAAGTGGCTGCACGTGCTGTCGCTACCCACGCTTTATCTATCTTCGGCGACCATTCCGACGTTATGGCTTGCCGGGGTACCGGTTTTGCTATGTTGGCCAGCTCCAGTGTTCAGGAAGTTATGGACATCGGGAGTGTCGCTCAACTCTCTGCCATCAAAGCCCGTTTACCGTTTATCCACTTCTTTGACGGTTTCCGGACTTCTCACGAAATCCAAAAAATCGAAGTCATTGATGAAGATTTCTTAAGAAGCCAAGTAGACTACGAAGCGGTTAAAGAATTCCGTGAAAGAAGCCTCAATCCGGAAAAACCGGTCATCAAAGGGACCAACCAAAACCCGGATATCTTCTTCCAACAACGTGAAGGTATCAACCAAAACTATGTTGACGTTGTAGGCGTTGTAGAAGACTACCTGAAAGCCGTTTCTGAAGAAACCGGCCGCGACTACAAAATCTTCAACTACTATGGTGCTGAAGATGCAGAAAACATTGTTGTTGCTATGGGTTCTGTTTGTGAAGCTCTTGAAGAAGTTATCGATTACAAAGCCGCTCAAGGCGAAAAAGTCGGTATGATTGAAGTTCACCTGTTCCGGCCCTGGAGCAGCAAGCACTTCTTTGATGTATTACCGAAAACCGTTAAAAAAATCAGCGTCTTAGACCGCTCCAAAGAACCGGGCTCCCTCGGCGAAGCGCTCTATGAAGACGTTAAGACCATGTTCTATGATGCTGACATTCATCCGCTCATCATCGGTGGTCGTTATGGTTTAGGTTCTAAAGATGTCACCCCGGCACAACTGATCGCCGTTTATGACAACTTAGCTAAAGAAGAACCGAAAAACCACTTCACCGTCGGGATTGTTGATGACGTTACCCATACTTCCCTGGAAGTTGGCGCACCTGTCACCACCAGCCCGGATGACTGCATTGCTTGTCGGTTCTGGGGTTACGGCTCTGACGGTACCGTTGGTGCAAACAAAGACGCTATTGCCATCATTGGTGACAATACCGATATGTATGCCCAAGGTTACTTCTCCTATGACTCCAAAAAATCCGGTGGTGTTACCATTTCCTCTTTACGTTTCGGGAAATCCAAGATTCGCTCCACCTACCAAATCGACCAAGCAGACTATGTTGCTTGCCATAAATCCAGCTATGTGAACTCCTATGATGTCCTCGAAGGCTTAAAACCGGGCGGCACCTTCCTGCTCAACTGCACCTGGAGCGATGAAGAGCTGAACACCCACCTGCCGGCTCATATGAAACGCTACATTGCTGAAAACGACATTAAATTTTACACCATTGATGCGGCTACCGTAGCTCAAGAAATCGGCTTAGGCAACCGTACCAACATGGTTACCCAAACAGCTTTCTTCAAATTGACCGAAGTTATTCCTTTTGAAGATGCCGTTCGTCTCCTCAAAGAAGCCATTCAAAAAACCTATGGCAGAAAAGGTGACGCCGTTGTTAACATGAACAACGAAGCTGTTGATAAAGCAATCGAAGTTCTCCACAAAGTCGAAGTACCGGCTGACTGGAAAAACGCTGAAGATGGCGCAGAAGAAGGCGTTCGTTGCTCTCACGAACCTGAATTCATCCGCAAAGTCTTCCGCCCGATGCTGGCTCAAGCCGGTGACAAACTCCCGGTTAGCGCCTTTGTCGGCTTAGAAGATGGTGCTTATCCGAGTGGTACCACCAAATTCGAAAAACGTATGCCGGCCCTCTTCGTTCCTGAATGGATTCCGGAAAACTGCATCCAGTGTAACCAATGCTCCCTGGTTTGCCCGCATGCTGTTATCCGTCCCTTCGTATTAGACGAAGAAGAAGCTGCCAACGCACCTGAAGACATGACCCTGGTTGACGCTAAGGGTAAAGAATTTGCAGGCATGAAATTCCGCATGCAAGTTAGCCCGATGGACTGCTTAGGCTGCGGTAGCTGCATTAACACCTGCCCGGCTAAAGAAAAAGCCCTCAAATTTGCTCCGGTGGAACAAGAAGCCGAAAAAGAACGCGACCATTGGATCTACATGACCCATAAGGTCAGCAACAAGGCTCACTTAACCAACACCACCACCAGCAAAGGCGTTCAATTCAAGGTTCCTCTGCTTGAATTCTCCGGCGCTTGCGCAGGTTGCGGCGAAACCCCGTATGCTAAACTGATTACCCAATTCTTCGGCGATCGGATGATGATTGCAAACGCTACCGGTTGCTCCTCCATCTGGGGCGCTCCGGCACCGAGCCTGGCTTACACCACCAACGAAAAGGGTCAAGGTCCTGCTTGGCAGAACTCTCTGTTCGAAAACAACGCTGAGTTCGGTATGGGTATGGTTGTTGCTGACAAGCAAATGAAACTCAAATTAAAAGACCTGCTCAAACAAGTTTCTGAAGGTAGCTATGACGCTGACCTGAAAGAAGCTGCTGACAAATGGTTAGCCAATATCGATGACCGTAACGTTGAAGAAGTTTCTGCTGCTGCAGACGTTATCGTTAAGGCTGTTGAAGGTTCTGACGATGAAGTCCTTCACGCCATCGACGATGTCCACGGCTTCCTCAAAGTTCGTAGCCAATGGATCTTCGGCGGCGACGGCTGGGCTTATGACATCGGTTACGGCGGCTTAGACCACGTTCTGGCTTCTGGCGAAAACGTCAATGTCTTCGTATTTGACACTGAAGTTTACTCCAACACCGGTGGTCAAGCATCTAAATCCACCCCGACTGCAGCTATCGCTCAGTTCGCTGCTGACGGTAAACGTACTAATAAGAAAGACCTTGGTATGATGGCTGTTACCTATGGTAACGTTTATGTTGCTCAAATCGCTATGGGCGCTAACATGAACCAAACCTGTAAAGCCATCCAGGAAGCTGAAGCTTATGATGGGCCGTCCCTCATCATCGCTTACGCAACCTGCATCAACCACGGTATCCGTAAAGGCATGGGCGTCAGCCAAGCCCACATGAAAGACGCTGTTGAATGTGGTTACTGGCACCTGTGGCGCTACAATCCGGAACTCAAAGACCAAGGGAAGAACCCCTTCATCCTTGACTCCAAAGAACCGGATTATGATAAGTTCGATGACTTCATCAAGAGCGAAGTTCGTTACACCTCTCTTGCTAAAGCGCTTCCTGAAAAAGCTCAACAGCTTTTCGATCTCACCAGAGAACGCAGCAAAGAACGTTACGACTCCTACAAAGCCCTGGCCAACCAAGAATAATTGTATACCAAAAGGAACCGGACACTTGTCCGGTTCCTTTTTTTGCTTTTCTGAAGAAATGATGGACGCATCACTTCGGTTTTTTATGCAGCTCTTTTATAGGTAACGTGCTATACTATATAAAATAGGCGGTTAAGACACTTTCGGAAAATGGAGTGGTACGATGATTAAAAACAGGCTCGATAAGCAAAAACACTACTTTAATACCGGCGTGACCCGTAGCCTGGCGTTTCGCAAGCGCGTCCTCCTGGCCTTAAAAGCAGCCATCCAGCGGTATGAAAAACCCCTGGTTGAAGCTCTGGCAGCAGACTTGAACAAGTCTGCCTATGAAAGTTACATGACCGAAATTGGCCTGGTTATCCAGGAGATTAACCACCATCTCAAGTCCGTGGACAAGTGGATGAAGCCTGTGCGTCATCGGGTGGGTCTCAATGCTTTCCCGGGGAAGGCCTATACCTTAGCAGAACCCTATGGCCTCGTCCTCATCTTATCACCCTGGAATTATCCTGTGAACCTGACCCTCATGCCCCTGGTAGGGGCCTTAGCCGCCGGTAACTGTGTAGCCTTAAAACCGTCGGAGTTTTCGCCCTATACCACGGCTGTCTTGCAAAAAATGTTCCAGGAAAGCTTTTCAGACCAGCTCATCAGCGTCTTCGTCGGGGATGCCAGCCTGAGTGAACGCCTCCTGGAAGAGCGCTATGACTACATCTTCTTTACAGGTAGCAGCCCTATTGGCAAAAAAGTCATGAGCGCCGCTGCCAACCACCTGACCCCGGTCACCCTTGAACTAGGTGGAAAGTCGCCCTGCATCATCACTGCCGATGCCGACTTGTCCCTGGCGGCCAAGCACATCGCCTTTGGTAAAATCCTTAACGCCGGCCAAACTTGCGTAGCGCCGGACTACGTCCTAGCTGATGCCAAAATCCTGGATCGGTTTGTCCTTGCTTTTTCCCAGGCTGTCCAAGACCAACTACCAGATGGACTAAACACAAAGGACTACCCTAAAATCATTAATCGCCAACACTTTGACCGCCTTTTGCGGCTCATGGCAGATGGCGAAATCCTCGTCGGTGGCCAAGTCGATGCAGATAAGCACCGCATTGCCCCGACGGTCATCAGCCAGCTTTCGGCAGATGATGCCATCATGCAGGAAGAAATCTTTGGCCCCCTGCTGCCTATCCTACCTGTTCAGTCAGAGGAGGAGGCCCTTGACTTTATTAGCCAACGGGAAAAACCCCTGGCCACCTATATCTTCAGTCAAGATAAGCAAAAGCAAGAGCGACTATTAAGGTGCCTGTCTTACGGGGGCGCTTGCATTAACGACACCATTTCCCAGATTACCTGCCAAGGCCTGCCCTTTGGTGGGGTGGGCTATAGTGGCATGGGCGCCTACCATGGGGCCTATAGCTTCCGGACCTTTAGTCATGAGAAAAGCATCTATAAAAAATCCCCCATCTTTGACCTGCCGGTGAAGTATGGCCCCTATCCTCGTAGCTACCGGCTACTCAAGTGGATTATGCGGTAAGTCAATCAAAGGACAATAAAGGCTAAACCGTTAATCTAATAAATCTGTGCAAAAGTTTAAAGTAGGAGGTATCTATGTATTGCCCAAAGTGTGGTAAGGAAATAACCAATAAAGCAAAAATTTGTACCAATTGTGGCGAAAATTGTGGCCCATTGTTTCAAAAAAAGACAAAAAACAAGAAGACCATTGGTATTGTCATTGGGGTCATCCTCGGGCTATTCTTAATTGTTGCCGCCATCAATGCTTTCGGTGTAGGTGAGGCTGGAGAGGATGCGGGTGCTGGAGATAAAATAGCGGCTAAGCTATTAAATAATTTTGATGGAGCGGAGGAAGTCCGTCTAGTGGAAGGGTATTACGGCTCCTTAGTCGATTTCTTGAAAAGCGATGGTGAAGATGCCAGTATCTATAACTACCTATCTTCTGACAGCCCGCTGGCATCCGATTTAAATTCAAACAGTGGCACAGGAGTGAATGCGGATATGATCCTTGGTCTGGCGAATGAATCGCTGAGCAGCTCCCGCGTGGGCAAATTTATCCAGTTAGATATCGAATCAGAAACAGCCGGTTCCTATCTAGAAGATAGCACAATAAAAACAGGCGCCGACCAGGCAAGTGCCGAATATACCGTTCAACTAACACTGCAATTAATGACAGGCATATATAATCCCAAGCAAACAGGCGAGGATCATGTTAGAGTTGATTTTGTGAAAGAAGAGGGCGAGTGGAAAATTTACGATATAGAGAGCCTAGAAACAAGTGCTTAGGTAGACTGGCAAGTCGCTTATATAAGCACTTGCCTGGCCTTTGCAACATCGCCATTTTGGAGGTATTTTTAGGGTAGGTAAAAATATCCTGTAAAAAGCCTTGCAAGCATAAAAGACAATATAATAGCACCATTTCATCCTTGTCCCTGATCAATTAGAATTTGGTCAGGGACAACATATTTTCTCTTGCAATTCCAGACGCTATCTGATAAGATGGATATCCAATCAAGAAGTGCCATCTGAAAAATTTACAGACTGGAAACTTCCACTTGACATAATTGGGGATTATTGGTAAAATAATTCATGCCTTTTAATAAGGTGACCAAT
>NZ_JBJUVG010000010.1:0-67134 GCF_046097595.1 Peptococcus simiae | reverse complement strand
AAATGCTTAGTCTAATCAGCTAGGGCTTTTACAAGCCTCCGACTTTAGTCGTGGGGTAGCTGACTTTTTCGTCTCCTTATCATGTTGCAATTTTTACATATTAACCTCAACATCAGGGCATAACTCTACCAGAGGCAGGATCCCGTCTCGCTTTAACGTTTCATAAAGGAACAAGCGGCCCTTCTGCGTCCACTTCGTGAGAAAGGTAGAGCATTTCAGGCCCTTACTGTTCACATACGAGGTGGTTTCGCTTTTCGTATAGCCCAGTTGAGCGTACTTGTTATATAAAAGCCAAGCGCCGCCCATTTTAAATTGAATGCCTTTCTCTTGCAGATAGGCGTTCATTCGTTTACCACTCCATCCATAGTCTTTCGCAATAACCGTAATGGGAACTGCGTTTTGACTGGACAAAACAATGTCATAGTAGGAGGCCTTAGGTTCCAATTCACCAATGATTTGCTCCTGCTTCCGGTTTTCCAACCGCAAGGTTTCCAGTTCTTTATTGGCTAGGAGTAAGGCTCTGGCCATTACTTTTTCAGGAGAATTATATTCTTTTTCGACTGCAATAAAGTATTGACGAGCCTGTTTTCCACGCTCTGTACGCTGGATCATAGATAACTCTTTGGCCATATCCAAGGTGAGGACATGATCGGTTATTTCTGTCGTTGGATTTTTAGGATTATTGGTCGTTCTTTTTTGGACAACCAATCCAAAGTCCTTATTCTCTTCAAATCCATAGTCGGCCATTCGTTTAAACCAAATATCATATCTAGTCTTAACTTCCAGAAACTCATGCAGCATCCGGCCGCTAATAGCTATATCTCCATTGTCTTTATTGATAATGGGAATTAGTCGATTGTTATCCATCTTTTATTCCCTCTCTTTCATCATACATTTCGGCAAACCAGTAAACTCATTAAAATGAAGATAACTATTATTATAGGGAAAACCCTTAACAGGTGGTCTCCATATTTAGCATTACTGTTAACGCTAATAATGAGCATTAAAGCACTTGCGGCTACAGTAATAGCCGCATATATCACCAGCATTTTGCTCATAAAGATTGGATCCATTAAAATTTCACTCATGCTCTTTTCCTTTCATTTTTTCGCTACATAAACCGGTATTCCTATTGCCTTTTGAACCGCTTCTTTCATTAAATTTTCGTCTGAGTTCTGATCAGACAAGTGAAGCAGCCACACCTCTCGCAACGAGAGGCTGACGTTCTCTTGTAGAAAAGCCAAGGTAGTTTTTAAGCTCATGTGGGTGTCCACAACACGGTTGGCTACTTTCTTCAGGACTTGTCCCGTCCGGACATTGTTCCAAAGGATATCCGGCTGGTAATTACACTCGATCATGATATGCGTCAGATTGGTGAAGTTATACGGAATAAACATGGTATCTGTCACGTAAAGCAACTTCTCACCCGACACGCTTGAGCGAATGACAAAGCCTAGTGGCTCTAAAGCATCGTGGATAACAGCAAAGGGCAGGACTGTAAAAGTACCTACAGCAAAAGGCTGAAGCGCCTTTATACAATTTCCCTGCGCTTTTTCCAAGGCCTCAAATGTACCTGCTGAAGCATAGACTGGAACGCCCATCTTAATGAGGTCTCCAACCGCTTTTGCATGGTCTTGGTGTTCGTGGGTGACGAGTACGCCATCTAAGGCAGAGGTCCTAAAGTGCAAGCCTTCTTTTATCTTCTTTATGGGCAGCCCGGCATCCAACAGGAGCGAGGTGCTCCCGTCAGATATCCGAACGGCATTTCCGCTTGAACTACTGCCTAAAATATCAATTTCCATGGCTTAAAACCCCGGTTCTAAGTCCGAAAAAAGATCCTCGGCACCGAAATCCGATTCCTCGTCAACTTCTTCCGAAATATCTACAACGCCTTCCTCTTTTATAGGCTGAGGCTCAACCGCTTCTTCAAAATCCAGCACCGGTGCCTCTTCTTGCTTAATGGGCTGAGGCTTAACCGGCTCTTTTGGAACAGCCGCTTGAGGGCTTTCCACGTCAATGAAGTCTTCCACCTCGTCGGTTGTATACATCCCCATAGCAATCTCCGGGGCATAAGCACGAATGAAGAAGGCGGCAGCCCGGTACATCAGCATTTGCTGGGGCATGGTGCGCCACTTACTGACAGGTTTACCGTTCCGGTCTGTCTTATCGTACCAACCCTCATCCTTGGCCAGCTGGATCGAGACCCATGAACCTTGTAAAAGGATTCCTGAGTCCAACTCCTTAGCATAGGCCCGGCACTTAGCATCATCCTTGGTCCCTGCAAACTCAAACTGCATAGAGGAAAACCGTCCACTAGCATTGAAGGTTGCAATAAGGAAGGAGGACGAAAAGCTGGGCCGACCATTCACGATATAGAGGTTCTGCATGACCATAAGTGGGTCAGCCTTCATCCGCTGGGCCATATTCAGCGCAATCACACAGTCCGAAATATTCCCTTGGTAATTCTTAGGAACCAAAGAGGACTGAGCAAACATCTGAGCAACACGCTGCATAAGTTTGAAACCTTCCAGCGTGTTGTAGCCCATAGTAACCGGCGCTTGAGATTCGTTAGCGACTTTTTCCATCATTTTGTTGTTTTCCATAATTTTTCTCTCCTTGTTATCTTTATTGTTTAATATCAACCTAGGCCTGTAAATAGGCCACAATGGCATCCTTGCTATCCTTTGCCAGCCCTCTAAAGCCGCTTTGGGCTAAAAATTCCCGAAGGTGCCTCATTGTAGTGGGTGTCAAATCCGACTCCAAGCACAGCATTTCCAAGTGTCCGGTTGCCGGATTAAAGCAACATATTTCCGTTGTATAGGAAACCAAGACTCGGTAACCCTTGTCGAAAAAGCGAACCCGGGCATTACCATTAAAAGACTTTCGTGGACTGTATAGAGGTGCTAATTGTCGCTCATAAAAGGTTGTCATTTAGTTTTCCTCCGTTTCAACTCTCAAAACCTTGTCATCTTCACTAACGTATAGAGCAAGGGTCTGCAAATCACCGGTCACTAGGTTGGTGACACTTTCTGCGTTATCAACCACCACCGGCACTTGTGTTTCCCAACACTCAGACAAGGCGGAAATAATCTCGAGTCCGGCATTAATCCGAGCAGCGTTATTGGCAGATGAGAAAGGGATGTACGCCCCATCATCACGAGGGACAAGGACATTGCACACGTCCTTGACACCACCATTGACCTGTTCTTCGGTTAAGACGAAGCGGACACTTGTAAAGCGGCTATTAATCCGCTCGTGAAGTGCGCTTGCCTTAGCTCGGGTGAAAATTTCCGTCTCATACAAAAGCCCTTCCAGCTCTTCATATTTGGCAGAGAGCTTCTTCTGTTCTGCCTGCAATTCCTCAATCCGCTTATCTTGAGCCTCTACAAGGGCCGCTTGAGAGAGCAGAGCCCTAAGAGCCTCTTGCTCCTCCTGAGCCTTTTTAAGGGCTGCTTCTCCAGCGGAGGTATCTACTGAAAAGTCCTCAGCATCAGATTGAATCTGGCTGATGGCTTCTTTCAGGTCGACTTCCTGCATTTCAGCGGACTGGGCTAAGATGGAAAGCTCTTCGCTATAAGCTGTATTCAAATCAGACAGGGCCTTATTAAGTTGAGAAATTTCTTCATCCAATTCTGCTGCCTGTTTGTGCAATTTGCTGACTTCCAAGGTCTTGGCCCCAATCGCCTTTTTGTTACAGGCCTGCCCTTTTTTATTAATGGACTCCAGCCTCTCAGCCCGGTCTTGGTTAAAGTCGGCTTCCGCTTCTTTTAACTTCTCCGGGGAAATGGCCTGACCACAAGTAGGGCAGATGCTGTTATGGACAAACTTTTCGTTTTTCACTGTCTGAAATTCCACAATGAGGTCCTGCCGAGCCTTAGTGAGCGCCTCGACCTCTTCTTCAACCAATCGGATGGTATGCAGGAGGTCTTTTTGTGCATGCTCTAGGTCTCGTTTTTGCAGCTCATGTTTTTGTTCTTCCTGTACTAGGTCAGCCTGCATTTTAGCTTTCTCAATAGTGAAGGACTGTCTAACGCTAAATATCTCTTTTGTCAGACGTTCCACCTCAGATGCAACGCCATCTGCTGCTTTCTTCTCAGCGATGACGGCTCTTAACCGTGTCGCTTCAGCCTCTAGCTCTGCAACACGAGCCTTTTCGTTGCCGGCTAGGGTAACGTCAGGCTTGGCTAGATTTGCTTCATCAATCCGGGCAGGAATCGCTTCGATATCCTTAGCCAGATCTCTTTTTTGTGCCTTTAACATTTTCGTCAACTCGTCAACCGTTAAGGGTTTCTTTTCAAGAAAGGCCCGTAGGTTAGCGACCTTGGAGCCAAGGCTTAATAAAACCTCGTTATCCGATAGGCCCCCGGACATTCCAATTAGGATCGCCCGGCGTTTTTCCCACGGTAGGGTTTCTGAAAAGAAAAGCGGGTCTGTCAAAATCTGTAGCCGTTCAGGAGAACCGAATCGGCTTTCAATAAACTTATCAAAGTCCTTTTTTTTCTGCGGCACAGCGTCAATGAAATAGTCGGTCGTGTGGCCGGCAAATTCCTCGGTTGCTTTCCCCCGGGACTTGGTGTATTTTTCGTAGAAAACCTTACGGAGTTCCACCTCTTCAGCCCCATCAGAAAAGATGGCCGTAACACTATGCTCCAGTCCGTGCTCTTCCCCCTCCGGACCAATCGTCTTAGGGGAAAAGCCTTTCTCCCCGGTACTGCTTTTATCAAAAAGCAGCCATGAAAGAGCATTAGCCACGGTGGTTTTACCGGTGGCGTTGTCACCATAAATACGAGTGGTCTGGCCAAGGTCAAAAGAGAGGTCTTTGATTCCTTGAAAATTTTTCAAGTGGATTGTTTTCAAAAACATTTTACTTTCTCCTTTTCTCAATAAAAAAAGAGATATGCTTGAAAGATTAACTTTCTTACATATCTCTTAATATTTAGCTTTATTTTTTAGTTAATTATTTCTTAGAGACTCAATAAATTCATCATCAGGAAGATCAGAACCCAGTGTTTGTTTGACTAAAGCTAGGTCAACACCATTATTGATGAGCCTTAGGGCTAATTGTTTTTTACCTTGGTCTACACCTTTTTCCATTCCCTTTTTCATTCCTTGAGCAATTCCTTCCATCCTACCTTCTTCACGAATAGAGATGCGCTCTTTTCTAGCAAGCTCCCGGTCTGTTAAAAAACGGGCAGTTTCATCATCTTTTACTGCTTTATACATGATTTCTACTACCTCCTTTGCCACTTCGCTTTTTAGGGCTAGGGACTCGAGCTTTTCCCATGAGTTAGCCTTAAATAGGTCTGCCCATAAGGTGCGCCCATAGATAGCATCGTCCCAAGTAGCCAACCGATTCTGTGTCAGGTCCATAATGGAAATCTGAAAACGGTCGGTAAAGCTCTTTTCGCTTTCCACGTTGCGCAGCTCATAGGTTGAGAAAAAGTCCGGATTTTCCCTATCAAAGGTATAGTTTAAGATACTAAACTGCCTAATGATAGGTAGACTTCCATAGTCCCTATTTGGGTCAGTTTCTGCTGCCATTCGGGCTGCATAATAAAGCGATCTGTAACGCCAATACTTGAATGCTTTAACCTGCACCTCTATATTGACAACAGTGTCTTTATTAACAACCGCTTTTACGTCTAAAATAATATCTTTTGAACCTGCACACTTTCCATAGTCATAGGGATTTTTGACCTCTACTGAGGTGATTTCATCCGGCTGCTTAGACAGCAATGAAGCCGTTAGCATCTTGAGAGCATATTGGCTCTCCTGCATAACATAATGAAACATGCCATCATTGGTTAAAGCAAAGAACTTTTCTTCAAACACTACACTTTCTCCTTTCAGTATACCTTACTTTTTGCAATAAAAAAAGAGATATGCTTGAAAGATCAACTTTCTTACATATCTCTTAATATTTAGCTTTTGTTTTTCTATTCACCTAGCGCAAGGGCTATCTGCTCCTCGGTGAAGCCTGCTCTAATCATATTAGAGCGTATGGCTTCTCGGCTTCTGGCGGTTCCTTTCTCCATGCCTTTCTCCATGCCTTTTTCTATGCCTTCTTCTAGGCCTCTAGCTAAGCCTTGCTGCCAGCCTTGTTCTAAGCCCCGTTCCAGTCCACACCGTTCGGCGGACTTTTCACGAGTGAGGGCGTCCATTTCAGCAATCTCTCGCTCATTAATAGCAAAAGAAATGCCGTCATCTTTCATTGCTGTACGCATAATATCCACTACCTCCCTTGCTAGTGTGTCCTTTTTCGCAAGTTGGTCTAATTCCTCCCAAGACTTAGCCTTAAAAAGGTCCGCCCAGATAAGCCTACCGGATGCAATATCATCCGGGGTTGCTAGATTTCTTTGGGTCAAATCCATAATAGCTATACGGAACCTATCAGTATAGGTCTTGCCGGTCTTTTGGTTCTGCAGCTCATATTCCGAGAAAAATGCCGAATCTTCCTCTTCAAAGGTATAATCCAATATGCTAAACTGCCGGATAATCGGCAACTCTGCATATGTTTTCCCCGGGTGGCTTTGTGCTGCCATTCGGGCTGCATAGAAGAGGGATCTTAGATGCCACGCTTCAAAACGTCTCACTTGCACTTCAATGTTTACTAGGGTATCTTTATTCACTCGGGCATTAACATCTAAAATAATTCTTTTGCCGCTAATCCGTTGACTATAGTCAATAGGATTAAGCACTTCTACGCTGGTTATTTCCTCCACCTTTTTCGACAACAGAGAGGCTACCAACCCTTTAAGGGCTACCTCACTTTTCTGCATGACGATGTGAAATAAGAGGTCATTTGTCAGCTGATAAAACTTAGGTTCACACATACATTTTCTCCTTTCAGTATACCTTACTTTTAGCAATAAAAAAAGAGATATGCTTGAAAGATCAACTTTCTTACATATCTCTTTGATTAACTTAAAAATGGACACAGAGGTCCCTATCTGTACTTCCCCATCATTCCCAGTTAAGGGTTACTTCCTTGCAATTACTCGCAAGGACTACGGCCAGCACATACACTGGTCGGCACAATGATAAAGACGCTTCGGTTAACGTCACCGGATCCTACTATTGCCTACCGAAATTACAATAGCCTCCGGAAATTTAATATACACACATTATACAACTTTTATTTTTTAAAGTCAACATCTATGGATAGAAAAACACGCCATTACGGCGTGTTAGAGAGGATATTTTCTTCTAGCAATTCATCTATTTCCTCTATAACGCTTTGCTCACTTTGCACATGGAGGGCATCATAGTGGCTCAATATATACTCACTAATCCCTTTTGACTGGAAAAGCTCTATTGCATCTTTTCCGGAAAGCCCTTTGTGATACCGATAGCGTTCTAGAAAAAAAATAAGATATTCTTCCGCCCTTGTCATTAACCTAAACTCCTTCCGGGAAGTCGTATGATCCAACCAACAGCTCATCTTGAAACATGGAATACAGGGTGGGAACGCTATAATGCCATAGCTTCAAATTTTCATCTGCAAGATCTTTATACAGGTCAGATTGATACAAACACTCCGCTGCCTCCAAGGTTGATAAATTACTATTTTCAGCAATCTTATTAACGAGTGGCGGAACAATTAACCCCAAGATAGAACTATATTGATTATTATCCATCTTTTACCACTCCTTCAAAATGCAGACACTTCAACGCTTTCTCAGAGGCAAAAACCAATTGATTGAATAAATCTTTTATCTTCAGAGCCTCTAGCGTTTCAGTTTTATCTAATACGCCAGCTTATACTCATTTTTTGAATAGCTCAGAATGTGTTCCAAGCCGATAAAGCATTAAAACAAGCACATCTCCACAAATCTCATAAATAAGCAGCCAGTCCTGTTCGATGTGACATTCACGAGTACCTTTGTAATTACCAGTAAGACCATGATCCCGGTATTTTACATCCAGCGTACCGCCATTCGCCAGAATATCGATTACCTCAAACAGTTTATCCAGATTCTTGTTTTGCTTTTTGGCAAGTTTCAAATCCTTCTTAAACTGATTGGTAAACTGTACATCATATTTCATACTTCAAGTGCCGCTTTAAGCGCACCCATGCTGGAATATCTCGGTGCAGAAGGGTCAGACATCATTTTCCGTCCTTCCTCAATTGCGACTGCTGTTGTTTTATTCGGTACATCCAATTTCAGTTCAAAAGGAATGCCCTGTTCACGGATAGCAGTTCGCAGAAACATATTTATAGCAGTTGTCATATTTAGACCAAGTTCATTGAAAATTTCTTCTGCCTGATCCTTGATGGCTCTATCTGTTCTAATGTTCAAGTTTGTTGTTGCCATACAGAACACCTCCATTCAAGCATATTATACACGGAAGTTCGGTTTATGTCAATACAACATCATTACGCAGGCTGCAAAAGCTCTCCTTTTTACCGAATAAAAAAACCACACAAGAGTTTCGGCTCCTGTGTGGTTAAGTATCATTGTTTATTTTCTAGTTCCATGTGCTTTCATTACAGCAGGGCTGATGATATCACGATTGCCCTTGCCATTGTTATAGACTCTATGCCAAGGTCCTCCTTTTTCATGCGACATTTCTAGCAACTCCCACGCCTCTAATGAGGCAGCTTCTGCACAAATTTGATCTACAAGGTCCTGACCTGAAAAGTCTATATATTTTCCCTCACTGACGGGGATTTTCAGTCCGCCATAGCCGGAAAAGTCATAATAAACAGCTGGAACAACAGGTCCAAATTGCCAAGCCTCAATACTTTCAGCGAAAGCCAAGTGGCCTTTCTCTTGAAGGAAAGATACTTGAACAAAATAAAGGATCTGCTGCAACTGAAGATTGCTAATAGGCTTCTCTATGTCGTAACACCTATAAATGATATAACGGGCGAAGTCTAAGGCTTTCACACCAACACCCTCCTTATGCGCAAATTGCTTCTTTGTTCCCTAGGGCCTCTTCTATGCCTTTCAGCAGTTGAGAAGAGGCCTTAGTAATCCTGTTCATAGCTTTTTTTAGGACTTGCCTTTTCTCTTCGTCCATGGTAGCCCAGCCTGCAATATAGGATAAGCTGACTTCTTCACAGGGTAGGCCAAACCGGCTGGATAATACATACGCCACCGATTCTGCCTCTACTTCTTTGACATGGACATCCATTGTTTGAGCCGCTTCAGTCCCATGGAGAACACTATGGGCCATTTCATGAAAGAGGGTAGAAATGATATCAGCCTCGGTCATCCCTTGATCTAGGACTATTTCCTTGTCTTTCCGGGAGAAATACCCATATGTCCCTCTTGGCAGATCCTGAAAACGAACAGGAACAGGGGAAACTGCCTTTAAGGCCTCAAATAACCGATCATAGCCTTGGACCTCACAGTCCATTCTATAGCTAGCTAGGCCGGGGAGTTCTTCACCGTCAGTCTGAGCAATATCAAAGACTGATACGACCCTGTAACCAATGAGCCGCTCTTCTTGCACCAGCTCTCCTTTCTTATCGAGAATAGGATTGCCATTCTTATCTTTTTTGATCTCATCTAGCTTCTTAATAACAGGGGCAAGGATTTTAATGGCCTTTTCCCCTTTTCTAACCTGTCTATTTAATTTCTTCCAGGTCTGATAGCCTGCCACCCGAGTAGCCTCGGGGCATTGGCTGGCGATAAGAACCGTATTCCCAAAAGAGTAAGCGTGAAAGTGACTTATCGTACGAAGCCACTTTTTATAATTCTCGCTCTCAAAGAGATTATCCAGCCCTACCTCTAATTGTTCTAACAATGCGGTTACTTTTTCGTTTTGCATGGTCATTTTCCATTCTCCTTTTCTGCTTAATAAAATAAGTTTGGATATTCCGTTCTTATACTTTTAGAGTATTTTTCGTGGCTTACAATGATGTGGTCTCGAAGCCTTATTCCTAAGATTTCCCCACCCTCAGCAAGGCGTTTCGTTAAGCCTAAGTCTTCCTGACTAGGTGTTGTATCGCCGCTAGGGTGGTTGTGAAAGACAATTATGTTTTGTACGTTGGCCAACATTGCCCGTTGGAAAACAGCGGAAGGCTCTACGATAGCTTGAGTCAAACCACCTACAGACACAATGCTATAGCCTACAGGCTTCAGCTTGGTATTCAGGAACAGAACGCCAAACTGCTCGACCGTCAGTCTTTCAGGCTTGAGAAACTCTCTTATACATAGAGCGGCTTTTTCATATGAGTTTAGCGGCTCAACAAATACTTTCTCTTCCTCGGCTTCATAAACCGGTGCATGCTCCATAACGACTCCCTGCTTAAAGAAGGCTTTTTCTTCTATATCGTTAAAATCTTTGATAAGTCCTTGTAGTTTCATTTCATTTTCTCCTTTTCAATAAAAAAAGAGATATGCAGGAAAGAATATCTTTCTCTTACATATCTCTTGGTGGTTTCTTTTTTTTTCTACAGTTCGTAAATATCTATATCACTCAACCCTTCATATTCGTAGGATGCTTGCACCCCACGCATATAGACTTCTCTGTCCTCTACCTTATCGGTGAGAGCGGACTGGAGCAATACATACAATTCCAGACTGTTTACCGGTGACCGCTCCATGGCTTGGAGGTACTGGTCCTTATCTACTTTAGCCCAGTCTACACAAAGACCTAACCGCTCTTTTAGGAGCAGGTCTAGCCAGATCCTCATAGAACGTCCATTACCTTCTCGGAAAGGATGGGCTACATTCATTTCTACATATTTATCTATGATCTCTTCAAAGGTAGCGTCCGGCATGGTATCGATTATTTTTAGATTAGCTTCTAAAAACAAAGCACCGGCAAATCGAAAATTACCTTTTGAGATATTTTCAGTCCGAACTTGTCCAGCGAAGGGAAACACATCTTGGAACAGGTACTTATGAATAGCACTTAGCCCCTCAAAGGTACCGACTTCAATGTTACGATATAAACCTTTATCCCAAAGTTCTAGCGACCTTTTTTTACTTAGCAACTCTTCTTTATGATCCATATTACTCTCCATCAGGCTCATTCCACTTGATGCCTGCAAAGGGATAGTCTGTTTTAGCTTCTTCACTTCGGGCCTGCCCAAAAATGCAGTTCTGATAAAGAAACTCTTTCAGATCCTCGGCATTTCCGGTTTCATAAAAAGCAATCAGCTTTATTTTAAACTCTTCTTGAAACTCAATAGGAATGCTTAATATGCCACACCCACAGCCAATTAAGATATGATTAGCTGCAAGCATAGCAGTCCTTTTATTCCCATCCAAAAAGGTCTGATTTCTCATTAGGAAGCAGAGGACCTGCAAAGCCCTATCAGTAGCGGAATAGCCTTGTATTTCCATTAACTCAGCTAAAATTCGCTTAGTCTTTGTTTCGGAGGGTATATTCGGCTTCCAACTTGTACCACCAATACCGACCTCTTGACCCTCTTCCCTAATGCGGCCTGCTCGATAAATAAGATTATCTGCACCGACAAGAGAATTGAGTTTACAGACATACGGATAATCCAAAGGATAATCTAAATTGGCTAATAGAAACTGCCATGCGTGTTTTAGATTATTAATGGTGACCACGGCGTCTACAGAGACGCCGGAGCCAACATATCCATTATATATATCGTCTGTCTGCGGAAATGTTACTGAAAGGCCTTCCAGTCTAGCACTTTTCCATATAGCATCGACCAAGGACCTTTTTGCAAAGGCAATATTCTGCTCTATGGTCATATTCCACTTATTTTTCAAGGATACCACCTCGGTATCTATTTTATCATAATTTATTCAATCATGCTTACTGCAACAGACAGCCCCTTAGATAGCTCCTCATTCCAGCCATACTTATTACAGAAAGATACCACCTGCTCTGTCCAAGCACCAGCTTGAACCATAAGGTCTTCTATGAGGTGATAAAAACCTTCTTTAGGACCATCTTCCCACTCTTCAGCTAGGATTAACAGGATGTTCGCTTGATGAATGGCCGTTTTAACGCTCTCTGAAGGGTCCCCTTCCTCAAAGAATTTCTCAGCAAATCTACTACAATCATCGGGCTTATAGGCCTCTAGGAGGATACGTACATCATCCTTTAGATATAAATCTATGCTGGTATTTTTCGGTAGGTCAATTTGGTTAATACCATTTTCTTTCTTGAAAACCTTCACTGAACCGTCGGATATAGTGTAGCCCTTAATGCCATGGTGCTGTATAAGCCACCTAACAGTTTCAACACCGCTTCCCAAAATAAAGGCAATGTCCTCAGCAATGAATACTGGATTGCCGAAAAAAGTCTTAGGCTTTAGTGAATAATTGAAACTAACATCTACCTTAGATGTGTTTTCAGAGGCCGTGGGAAACTCTCCTTTGAGCGCAGGAATAATGTCATTCCTAATCCAGTCTCTAATAAATTTAACCTCTCTCTCACTCTTTTTTGATTCAAATGAAATGATCATTTGGTATATGCCCCACTCGTTAACACAATTGTATGCGGTACCACATGAATCAATGCGGCGCTTGCATTTATCCTCCTTGTCGAGCGATTCCCATGCTTTGTATGGCTGGGTAATACCAAATACCCTACAAATATCTGCTGAGCAGAACCACGGTTCACCATTTTCCATGAAAGCCCGTATGGACAGAATACTTGGTGAGTTTACGGTGAATTTTCTTACATTGTTCATTCGCTTAATCTTCATCTTCCTTCTCCTTTTATCTTTAACTATTTTTATAGTTTAATCTCAACATTTAAGTATTAATTACCAGTAACCCTTCTTTATCTAGGAGGTCTAAAAAGTGAGTGCGCCCCTTAGCGGTGATTAAGGTCTGAACGCCGGCTTTTTCAATGCCGTACCCCCATTCCTTAATCCGGAAATAGCCTCTATTCTTGATGCTATAAGGCAGGAGCCTTTGTCGCTTGTCTCGGTAGAGGAATTTCTTTTCTAAGAGCCAGTTAATAAAAGCTTTTTGACCCAGCCCTAGGAGTTTAGCGGTGTCTCTAAAGTTGGTCAGATGATTGCAGGCCACTAAAGCATCATAATACTTGGCCTTGGGATCCATTTCTGCAATCTGACTTTGCTGGCTTTCAATTACCTTTTGCTTTTCTTCAATCACACTATTGGCCACAAGGACTGCCCTAGAAAGGAGTTCAAGGTCGTCCATTTTTTCCTGACCGGCGATATAGCCACCGTGCTTCCGGATAGATGGCAGGACCTCGGAGGTTACCCAACGTTTAAAGGCTTTTGCCTCCGGCAGCTTGCTTGCCATGATTAAGGAATACAAGCCGGATTCGTTAATGGTAATCATTTCTCGACTTTGACCTGAGTCGGTGAAACGCCGACCCAGCTTATCCTCGCTATCAACGTGTCTTTTAAGGGCATCAGAGGTATCTTTATACCCCAATGCTTTTGCAACTTCCTTTCCTACAAACCAAGGATTTTCATCTACAAAAATCACTCGAATACTCCCAAACATCTCGTTTTCAAATACTTGTAGATTAGACATAAAAATCTCACCTTTCTATATAATCTTTAGCTTTATTTATTCCAGTCTTATAGGTCCTTAAATACGTCTTCCGGCTCAATTTCTTTTGCAGAAAGAAACCAGTCCATCAGTATGGTCATTAGCTGATCGGATAATGCTCGATGATGATAGCGATCAAATAGGGCTATTATGATTTCCCACTCAGTCCGAAGATGGCCAAAATAATTGGCCGGGTCTATATAAGTTGTACTAGCCACCATACAAGGGTAGTATGACGGGAAGTAAAAATCCTTTATAGGCCCATGGACCTCCTCTTTAAAGTGGGCATCCATGATGTCATCAATACAAGAATCCGGCGAGTAATGCTCTAGCCGGTAGAGATTATATTGAATCCGGGCTCTATTGCCTTCAAAAAACCAAGCAACCGCTTCTGTTAGCATCCTCGTTTCTTTATTCCAGTCGATAATCCTCCGGCTGGTAAGCTTCGTATATTCTTCCATAACTCCCTCTCTTTTCTTTTGATGCCAGTCCTATAAGGCTGCCACTACATCTTCCGGGCTAATTTCTTCAACTTCATCAAACCAGTATTTGATGAAGCCTGCCAAGGAGTCGGATAACTCTTTCCCTTGATGACGCTTGCAAAGGGAAATCAACACCTCTACCTCAGGAGACAGATTGTCAATATAGTTAGCTGGATCAAGGCTTGCTCCGGCATTTTCCAGTCTTGGATAATATGGCGGACAATAATACGCCTTCAGGGCGCTACTGCTACCAAAGAGGAAGTCTTCCATTTCTGCCATGGACATATTCTTCATCCAGACAAACCGTTCTTTTTCCTGATCGTAGCTAGCTTCTTGACTAATCATTCCAATTTCTTCAAGGGTTTCAAGAGTGGCCTCATAAATATCTTCTTCGGAGCATTGTTCCATACGATAGATATAGTAATTAACGCTTAACACGTTATAGCTATCGAAAGAAATAAGCACCCGTAAAAAGTTCTGATTAGCCTCATCCCATGCAATGACTTTTTCTAAGGTTTCGACCTGTTTATTCATCAAAATTCGCTCCTTTATTTATGCTTAAAACGCAAACTTCCGTTTAACCGCTTGCAAGAGACCACTTGAGTGTTCAGTAGTCGCCTCTTCTTTAGCTTCCACTGGCTTCTCCTTGTTTGGGAGAACGACCAGCTTAGCCTCCTGCTCCTCCTTGGCTTTTAGTTGCTTCAACAGGTAGTCATCAATGCCTTTAGATGACGGATCCCAAAGCGCCTTCCCCGAAAAGTAGTCTTTTACTTTCCCGGAGGCATACAGGGCTTGGGCAGCACCGGCAGTATCAATCACGATATTCCCGGTTTCTTCCGGGACCTGGATCCCGTTAAAAGCCGCTAGTTTTAGCAGCTCGCCATAGCGCCGCTCGCACTCATCTAAGGCCCAGTACCGTCGTCTAAAGTCCATTTCAACCTCATGAGCAAGGTCTTCAATCTTCTTAGATGCCTTACTGACATTGGGGTTAATTACCTTATCCATGTCGAACATTTCAATTACTTGCGACACGCCCATCTCTTTTAAGGTCTGGAACTCATCTGGCAGGTCCCTCGTGTTGTTGACTCCCTGTAGAGCCATAAAGGGAGAACTAGCGCCCATAAGATGGGAAGCCACATCAGCCTTCAAGGGTCCCTCTGTTAAAAGAATGGCCCCTTTATTGCGAATAACCGGATTGCCTAACGGAAAATGGGTCCGGGAGATGTTCTCAGTTGCCCCTTCCGGCAGTCCTTTTGAGGACACGGTTAGGTAGCGGAGGTCTCCTTTGTCTAGTCTGACTTGCAGGCCCACAATTTCCCCGTTCATATTGCGAGTGGGAATAAGCATCCCGGAGGAAAGGTTAAAGCCCCAGTGACCACAAAGCTTGTAAAAGCCCGGAACACCCTTGAGGGTATAGCCTTCCCCGGCTAGGTGGTCTGCTAAGAGGACACCTGCGGCAATGTGGTAGAGGCTTGGATTAAAACCCCTATTTTGTAAAGGCTTTCGCATCATTTCAGCCACTTTGAGTGCTTTCGTATGGCCTTTTAGCCAAGGCATTTCAGCAGGAATAGTCCTATATTCATTTCTTTCAACGTCCTCTTCTGTTAGGCCCCTATCCAAGAGGTTCTGTCTATGCTCTTCCGATAAAGCAAAAGGCTTAAAGCGCAGGACTGCACTATACGCCTTGTGAAGAACATCATCACCGGGAGGCAAGATTGCCTCGTATTTCTCTTCTACCGTGTTTCGTGCTTTTTTGTATTCGTAGTTTCTGTTATCTTCGCCGATTTCTTCTAAAAGGCTAGGAAAATCCCCCTTTAAGTATTTGCGACCAAAGCGAACAAGACTATATAGGTCCAGCTTGCCGCCACCTGTACTACACCGAGGACAGTTAAATACGCCCTTGGCAGTGTTGACGTTCAGGTGGTATTTGTGGTCATTGCAGAAGGGGCAGCGGACATTGAATGAGTCAGCCTTTTGCGACCGACGCTCTCTTTCCAGCCCCAAGATATCTACGATTTGCTCAATCCTTATTTCCATTTTTTGCTCGCTCCTTTTCTCCATAAAAAGCAAAAAGAGACGTGTCGGCAGGATAATCTTTCCGCTTTCACATCTCTTTGGTATCAATTTTGATTGGCCTAGTCTATAAAATAGTCGTGCAATTCTTCTTCTAAGGTACTGGCAAGGCATTCAGGACAGTCTGTCATCCGGAGATTATTCTCGTCTAAAAATGCAACGAGTTCTCGGCGAGACATATCCTTGAATAAGTAAGGCAGCAAGTAGGAACCCCTTTCCTCCAGTTCGGCCTGCAAGTTAAAGAGGCCATAATCGGTAAAGGTATCCGCTGCCATCTCTTCATATCCATACGCTTCCAAGTTTTCAGCATTAATTTCCAAGTCGTAGTCCTCAGTAACGATAAGCTCTGTAGCATACTCTGCTTCCGGGTTGTAGGTGGTCTCGCACTTCATGGTGTAAAAGACCTCCATTCCCGGCTCGTAGTCTACAAAATCCCACTTAATACTAACCGGCCCGGTAGGCTGCAAGGTTTCAAAAAATCGCTTAACATTATTGGCAAAGAGCCAGCGGCCGATTCCATAAAACTGTAGCCATGTCCTGCTTTTGGGAGCCTCTTCCAGTTCTGGGGCCCCGTAATACCACTTCTGTTCTTCTATCTGCCGGTAAATGTCCTCCATAACGGACTGGTCACAGTCGAAGAAGATACCACCGTACGGTTCTGAAATATTCGCCATTTTTTCATTCTCCTTTTCTGTTCTCTCATTTTTCGCAATAAAAAAAGAGATATGCAAGAAAGAATATCTTTCACTTACATATCTCTTAATATTTAGCTTTATTTTTTCTTATTTAAGGCTATCCAATTCCTCATCAGAGAAAGGATAATTAGTTAACCGCCTCACATCATCACGAGAGAAACCTTCAACCAATAAGTTTTTAGCAAACTCAAAGTTTTTGATTTCCATGCCTTTTTCCATGCCTTTAATCATATTTTCTTCTCTCGCATAAGCTTCTTGGGCTGCACGGTCTCGTTCAAGGATTTCCTTATCACTTAACCAACGAGACATATTATCGTCTGTAGTTGCTTCATACATAGTCTCTACAACCTCCTTTGCTAAATTACTATTTTCTGTTAGCTCTTCAAGTGCATTCCATGACTGGGCCCGGAATAACTTTGCCCAAAGCAAGCGATTCGAGAGCCTGTCTACCTCAGTTGCTAAATCCATTCGCCGCAAATTTAAAACGGAAAGCTGAAATTTGTCGGAGTATTCTTCACCGATATCATCTTCA
Source organism: Peptococcus simiae (assembly GCF_046097595.1). Taxonomy (NCBI): domain Bacteria; kingdom Bacillati; phylum Bacillota; class Clostridia; order Eubacteriales; family Peptococcaceae; genus Peptococcus; species Peptococcus simiae. The sequence goes on along the minus strand of NZ_JBJUVG010000010.1, from coordinate 49,886 downwards.
ATCAGCCTGTAGTTATAAAAAAACTTTGGAACTGAACTGTCAAAAGGGTAATCAAGGATGCTTACCTGTCTTATTGGCTTAACCGCTCCGTATTCTGCTCCGGGATTATACCCACTTAACATACGAGCAGCATAATAGAGCGCCCTATCACGCCAATATTTAAATTTGCGAACTTGCACTTCTACATTAACGATCTCTCTTGCATCAACTTCAGCCTTAACATCAAGAATAATCTCTTTTCCGGTCATTTTCTTATGAAAATCAATCGGATTCAAAACCTGTACACTTGTAATGGCATCAGCCGGCTTGGATAACATTGCTGCTATAAGGCCTCGCAAAGCCACCTCGTTCTCTTGCATGACAATATGAAACATTAAATCGTTCGTCAACCGATAAAACTTAGGTTCACACATACATTTTCTCCTTTCAGTATACCTTACTTTTGACAATAAAAAAAGAGATACGCTTGAAAGAAAATCTTTCTTACATATCTCTTGATTAACTTAAAAATGGACACAAGGTCCCTATCTATACTTCCCCATTATTCCCAATTAAGGGTTACTTCCTTGCAATTACTCGCAAGGACTACGGCCAGCAAATACACTGGTCGGCACAATAATAAAGACGCCTCGGTTCACGTCACCGGATCCTACTATTGCCTACCGAAATTACAATAGCCTCCGGAAAATTAATATATTCACATTATACAACCTTTATTTTTTAAAGTCAACATCTATGGATAGAAAAACACGCCATTAAGGCGTGCCTATATATAAACATGTCTTCTTGGACTGAAAGGACCTTTGTCTACCTTTTGCCCTTTTCTTGCCAGTCCCCAGCTAGGACACGACCGGCTACCTTCACCTGCTCTTCTTTATCCAGCTCTAAGTAGCACCTTAGAAACCCCAACCGGTCCTTATCCCGAATAGTCTTACCATGGACAGATATGTCCGTAAACCGGGCGTAGTTATTCCCAAGGAGGTAGTCCATGGAGGTATCTAAGTACATGGCTAGGAAGATGAAAAAATTTATCCTTGGGGTAAAGTCCGGATTCTTTTCTAGTTTACGAAAGGTCATTTTGAGGTCCTGAGAAGCCTTTAGACCACCTAGATTCGGCAGGGGTAGGCCTCTATCCTGAGCCAGTTCTGTGAGCCTGTAAAGGAGGGGAGGCGCCACTGTCGGATCCTCCAGTCGACCTTCTAACTTAGGCAGGTCCTCTGCTGCCATGACTTCTTCTAAGAGTCTCGGCAGTTGGCTGGTCCCTTTTTCTCCAAAGAATATATAGTGAATGCTGACGTTAAACTCTTGGTAGGCCAATATGCGCAGGCTGTCTAGGGGGCAATTAAAATTACCCTTTAAATTCCGGGAAAGGCCGCCTCGGGTAACGCCTATTTGTTCAGATATGTAACTGGCAGTCTTCCCTTGGGCTTCTATTAAGTCCTTTACTCTCCCGGAGGCATCATTACGCAGGATCTTGGCTATAGGGATGGAGGCCTTGTATTTATCTTCTTCAGGGAGATTATGCCATGCCTTTAATAATTCCATTAGCCCACCTCCTGAATAGCTTTTAAGGCCTCAAGTAGGGTCTTTTTTGCATAGGGCTGGAGTAAAATAAAGAGGTTCAGGATCCGCTCAACTTGACTGTTATCAGTATAAAGGCCGGTTGGCTCTCTTGTATTTAAAATCCAGGAAAGGGTCAAATTTAATTCACGGACAATCTCCGGCAGGTCCTTGGTCCCTAGGGTGGTAGATGCTGTCCTGTCTTCCCAAGCGGTCTGAAGGGACTGGTTCTGAAAATGCCGGCGGCGAGGAATGGTAGACCTGTCTATGTATTCCATTACTCGCTTGGTAGGGGTGAGGCTTACGGTCTCTTCCCAGCACTCCGGCAGGATTCGCTTTAGGCTGGCTTCTATATGGGGTAAAACGGCCTCGTCCACCTTTTCTGCTAAGTCGAGAAATGCTGCCTCTTCCCCTTCGAGGTCTGGAAAATCAATGCCTGCAATACGAAGGGCCTCTTTCAAGCTTATCTCGTAAAAGTGAGTAAAATCTAAAAGCATATCATAGGTCATAGACCGGACATCATTTGTATTATTATTCTTAGACCAGTACTTTTTCTTAAAGGCCCCTAGGGTTTGGGGATCTGTCTTTTCTCCGTATTGATATAGGGCGGCTTCAACAGTCTTATCTACTAATTCACGTTCTGCGATTGCCATGTATATCCTCCCTCTTCGAATAGCTATACTTCATCAACATAATACCATCTTTGCGATTTTTGGTCAACAATATGTAGACCTTAAGCAATTAAAATGGTATGATATTATTATGTACAATATGTTTGTTTTTACAGGAGGTGCGGCATGACCACAAAAGAAATTTACCTGCTCCCAAGACGTGTCTTTACTTTTGGCACCTTAACACGGGAGGGTAGGTATGATGAGGAAAACAAGAAACTCTACCTCATGGATGACCGTAGGGAACTAACAGGAACGGTACTTACGATTACTGACTATGCTGAAGATGAAGGGGTTGCGCCTCAAGAGGACCTGCCGGAAGAGGAAGCCCTGTCCTTAGAAACCCCACAGGAAGCGCCCAGAGAAGAAAATAATGGTAAACTAGGCCTCGCTATGGCTGACCTATCTGTATGGGTTAAAGGCCTCAAAAAAAAGATTTTAGCGGGCTTCCGTACTTACCGGACAACTGAATTACCTGCCGGGCTGCAAAAGAAGGTCCTCATGCAGTACCTTATGGCCCTCGGTGTTTTTCTCTTTTGTATTTTTCTAACCATAACGGAGAAGCGGATTAGTTACCTTACGGGGATAGTGATCTCCCTCTGCTTTCTTTACATGGCGCTGGAAACAAAACTCCAATTTGCTGCCGGGAAGATTGTAGAACAGGTGGTATCAGCTGTTGACGTGAAGCCCTCCAAGGCAAGAAACCGGACTAAGGTTGTCTTTGCAACAAGTGATGATATCCCCTCCTACTTTACCTTTGTTGTACCGGGCAAGAAGGACTTCATCATTAACGGGGTCTACATCATTTACTTTAACGAGGACCGACCTAGCGTACTTTTGGGCCATGTGGCTTTATAGAAGAGCATACGAAAATACCCGACTGGCATTAAACCAATCGGGTATTTTCTTTATGAGAAAAAAAGGAGAAATGCAGAAATGAGCGAATTTACCTGCAAAGATAAAGGGCTAGGTCTTTATCTATTTATACGATACCATCTTTATGGTTTTTTGTCAACATCCTTTTGCTGAATTTTTACCTTTTATGGTTTATTTTTATAGACAAGAAAACACCCGACCGGAGCAAAACGGTCGGGTGCTTCCCATGAAAAAAAGGAGATAAAAAATGAATCGCAGATTTTTATCTAATGAACCTGATGAGATAGGCCAATCTCATCTAAATACATCATACCATCATTGGGGTTTACTGTCAACCCTTTTTATAAATTTATCTATTTTTTAACCTTTCTTTTTCAGTCCTACACAATGAGTGCAGGGCTATTTTTTATTGAACCTCTGGCTTTTTGAATACAAGCCAGCGTGTTTTAGCACGCTTATCGCCAAAGAGGGGCTGCTGGCCAAAGGCTTTTAGAAGCTGGGCCGTATTAATCTGCTCCTCGTTCCATTTGACGCTGAACCTCCCACGACTAAAGTCACGGGGTTCTTGGGTAATACGCATACTTGATTTAACATTCGCTAAACCAGCGGTTACGTAAATTTACCAAGCTATCCCCCTAGTTCCTAGGGTTATTGTATATGTTAAGCTAATTGTTTTAAGCCTTCGTGCAATATGTTAACCGCTGCGTTGATATCTCGGTCATGGATTGTGTGACAACTTGGACATTGCCATTCTCTTGTTGACAGGGTTAAGTCTTCTTTATGACCGCAGATATGACAGGTTTTACTCGACGGGTAAAAGCGATCGATTTTGATGACTTGTTTGCCGTACCAGTCCGCTTTATATTCAAGTTGTCGAATAAATTCTGACCACGATACATCGGAAATAGATTTTGCTAGCTTGTGCTTTTGGAGAAGACCTTTTACGTTGATATTTTCAACACAGATTACATCGTGGCTTTTGATGATATCGGTGCTTAATTTTTGCAAGAAGTCTTTTCTTTGATTCGCTATCTTCTCGTGTATCGCTGCAACTCTTCGTTTTTGCTTTTGATAGTTCTTACATTCTGAGAGGGGTCTGTTTTCCTTTTTGGCTTGTTCATAGCGCCTGGAAAGAATCCTTTGCTCTTTAGCGAGTTTCTTTTCCAGACATCTATAGAAGTGGGGGTTTTTTATTTTTTCCCCACTTGAGGTAATGAGAAAATCATTAATACCTACATCAATACCTATGTGTGAATGGGTCTTTTCAAGTCGCAGGACGTCTTCTTTTTCATAAGTAATGCTTGCAAAGTATTTACCTGTCCTTGTTTTTGACAGGGTAACACTGATGATTTTCTCTTTGATGACTGTAGCGTCTCGATAGTGAACAAAGCCTAGTTTTGGTAGTTTTATTGCATTGTCTCGAATTTCGATATTGTTATTGGTAAAGCTTGTTTTGTAAGATGGTTTACTCCGCTTTTTAGATTTGAAGGTCGGAAATGAACTTCTCTTTTCAAAAAAGTTCTTATAGGCGGCCTCAAGACCTCTGAGTGCATTTTGTAATGCAAATTTATCGACTTCTTTTAGCCAAATAAGTTCTTTTTTTAATGCCGTTAAATCCTTTGAACAGGACGCATAGCTTAAATTTGTCCCCGTTTCTTTGTAATGGCCAATTTTTTGATCCAAGTAGTGGTTGTATATGAACCGGACACAGCCAAAGGTTTTATTGAGAAGTTCTTCTTGCTGTTTATTAGGATAGATCCTAATTTTTAGTGACTTCAGCATTTTTTCTTACCTTCTTATCCTCTACACCCTTCTCTTCCTTCGAGGGGCCGCTAATAAGGGTCCGCTCTTCTTCGGAGAGGCCAATATGGTATTTATCTGCTTGCGCAGGTATTTTCTTGGCTATCTTGGCCCTTAATTTTCCCAGCAGGCGCTCGACTTGACCACTCTCGGAGGTATGGGTATCTAGGCTTATTTTTAGCTTGTTGTCGCTTAAAATACCAAGGCAAAGGGGGCTGGAACTGGCTAAAACTTTGTCTATATCTTGAATGACTTTCAGCCCTTCTGTTATTTCTCTTAGGGCTTCTTTTTGTTCTGCTGTATCTAGGATTTTTGCCACGCTAATCCCTCCTTAATCATAGAATCGTGGCGGTGCAATAGCGGTCTGTGGGTTTTTAGGATAGATGGGGTCATAGCCTATGAGTTTCAGATTAAGGTCATCTTCTCCGGGGGCTGTCGGCTTTTCTAGGCCAATCAGCTGGGTTTTAGGTGCAAAGTAGACGGTTACAAAGCCATACCGGTTCGGGGGCAGGGGCAGGTTGACTGCTACGGTATTGGTGCAGGTAGTAATGTCTCTTTTGTAGGCTACTTTCTTTTCTGTATCTAGGTAGCGAGGGAAATAGGTCATCTCGTGCATATGGCAGATGGCCTTTTCTTTAGCTTCTTTTTCCCAGCCTTCCGGTAGGTCTAATTCAAGCTTGTCATTAACGAAGTCTGTTGCCTCTTGGAGGGCCTTATCTCTTTCTTTAGGGCTAAGATTCTGTTTATCTAGGACTTCTGCGCTCTTTAGCGTATCTAAGCGGTATTCTCCGGTTTCTTTGTTATAGCTGATGGTTAGGTCTGCAATGAAAAGGAGTTCACCGCTTTCCCGGTCAATGCCCCGGATATTAATGGTGGCACCGCCTCTTTTCCCGTCATAGAGTTCGTCATCCTGCCAGCGGATGCCGTAATCTTTCTCGTTTAGGTAGCGGCTAGGTCCTAGGTCTATTTGGTAGTAGGGGGACCGCATAATGACGTTGGTTTCTTTGGATAGGTCAACGGTATCAGCGGTTTGGTCTTGGCCCCGGCTAAGTTCTAGGGGAACACGGTCGCTTTCGACATAGTAGCCAATATTGCCCTTGTAATCACTATCTAGGTTCAGGTAAATGTGGTCATCTTTAATCTTTTTCCCCAGTCCGGCCTTTAAGGTGCCTTTACCGAAGTTGTATTGGACGACCTCATCATTGGTGTATTTGGGGTCTGCCTTGAGTTCTGCTGTTTCGTTAGTGGGTTCTTCTTTGGGTGCTTCCACTTCCGGAGGTTTCAAGAGGATCTTTCCCAAGATAAAGCCGAGGATCACACAACCGATTATTGCGACTACGAGTAAAAGTCTTTTTTGTGCTTTATTCATGGTGATTACTCTCCTTTATTCAGCTGAACGCTATAGATCTCTTTCAGGCTTAGGCCTGTAAAGCTTTTAATCTTCTGGGCAACTTTGCAGGTCATATGGTTTCTGTACTCGCCCCGTAAAATAGCACTTAGCTTATTAGGATGAACGCCTATGGCCTGACCAAATTCTTTGATGGTGTAGCCATTTTCTTTCATCCATTCTGTAACAGCCGGGTAGTATTTGCTGCGAACGGCCGGGTTTTTCTTGGTCTTTAGGGCTGAAAATACATCTATGACTTCGCCGGGGTATAGGTCTAGCCTCTCGGATATTTCTAGGGTTGTATAGCCTAGGAAGTAGTAGGTAATCACTCGCTTGGCGAGGCTATCCGGAATAGGGGGGATGCTACACTCCCCTTTTACGCCGGGCAATTTATCTAAGAAGTTATGGATTCCTTGGCTAGTAATCCCTATGGTCTGGGCTATGTCATATATGCTCCGGTGGTTCAGTCGTTCTAGGCAGACGGTTATTTTTTCTTCTTCAGTCAAAGCTACCACCCCTGTCGAAGAGGGACTGGAAAAAGGTTTCTAGGTCATCTAGGGAGATTATTTCTTCATGCAGGACTATTTTTTCTGCCCCTTGGGCATCCGCTAGGAGGGCTGTTAAGAGGGCAATCTCAGATAGGAGTTCTGCTCGTTCTAGGTGACTTTCGGCGAGTTTATTTAATAGGGTTATTTTTTCTTTGGTGTAATCAGGATTAAAGTAATTCATAAGGGATTCCTTTCTCCATAACGAGGTGTAGGCACAGCAAGAAGCAGGTGCCACAGAGGATCATTCGGATAGTAAATTCTTCTATACTGCCATTTTTTAGGTTGGCAATATGAAGTTTTAGGGGCAAGGGGTACAAGAGGGGTACGCCTTTATGGTTGAGCATATCTAATACAAGGTGGCTAAGCATGCCGACTGTAAAAAAGAGGGCCGGGTCATGAAAGCCGGGAATAATGGCTTCGAGGAGTAGGTATAAGATGGCAACAAAGAGGGGGCTATGGGTGAGGCCTCTGTGGCCTGTGGTCCGGTTAAGGATAAGGGCTAGGGGTTTAACGAGGTGGCCTAGTTTACTCTCCGGGGTGTCTATGTCGGGGAGGAGGCTCCCTACTGCTGCTGCTCCCAGACAGACGAGGGCGTCTTCCATGGGCATTTGAAATCGCTCTAGGCTAAGCATGGCCAGCCCCACTGCCAGTCCACCTACAAGGTGGGTCCTGCCTTGCATATGATACCTCCTTTCCATTGGTTACAATGATTATATTTTAATCTCAACATCCGCTTATTTAACTGTCACGTTTATCGTATAAGTCTCCCCTTTCAGGCTTTGGGCTTTTATGGTTGTCTTGCCTTGAGCATGGCCAATAACGGTGCCTTTTTCAACGGTAGCAATACTAGTATCTTCAACTAACCAAATGCAGGTCTTATTCGGCAGCAGCTTTTCCTTACCGTTAACGGCGAGGGTAATTGTGGAGGGACTGACTGAAAAGCCTTCGCTGGTACTCGCTTTGAGGCCCGATTGCTTAGCCGGGGTAGGTTGTTGCGCTCCTTGGGTACTTTGAGCAGGTTGGGCCTGTCTATTCGCTTGGCTTTGGGCCTGCACGTTGGCTTGGGCCTTACTTAATTGGTTCTGCATGTCCCGGAGCTTAGCTTCTCTTGCGTCAAGCTCTCTACTTCTTTTTTCAAGAGATTTGAGTCGGTCGTTGTAGGCGTTATCTCTTTCTTTTTCTTTGGCGTTGGCGGCTTCTTCCTGTTCTTGACGGGCTTTTTCAGCTGCTTCTTTCTCTTCCTGTTCGGCGGCTTCTTTTTCCCGTTCTTCTTCTAGTTCTTTTTCACGGGCGGCATCTTCTTCTTCCTGTCTTTCTTCAAGTTCGGACAGGCTGGAGTTTTCAAAGTCGAGGTCGGCGCTACTATCTGTCTGGCTACTTTCGCTGGTTTCCATGGTGGAACTGGTATCTTCGGGATCATCTTGGGCCTGACAGCTGACGAGCCTGAAGAGCATAAGGGAAATAAGGAGGCCGCCGGCGACTAAAAGGGGGAGGGGTGGTAGGTTCTTCTTCCTTTTCTTGGGCTTGGCTTCTTTCTCTTTGCTCCCGGCCAGTTTCTTTTTCAGTCCGCTTTTCTTCTCTTCGGGGGGTGCTGAAAGAAGTTGGATTTCGTTACGGAGTTGGCTATAAATAAGTTCGTTATTTAAGGGTTCGCCTAGGATAAGCTGCTCTAGCATTTCTTGGCTTTCTTTGCTAAGGATCTTAGGCAGCTCGTTTATATTGGGGGCTTCGGTTGGCTCTTTTTTGTTCAGTCTGTTCCACAATTGCCCACACAGGTAGGCGGTTTCAGAGCCGACTTCTTTTTCTAGGGGTGGGTTATAATATAGGGCTTCTTCTTCTGGGTCGTAAACAAGGGACTGGAGCAAAATATTTCCTGTTGCTTGTGACAGGCAGAGGTCATCATAGCTGACTTTACCCAGTCTACTGCCTAGGCCATTCAGCCATGCGTTGATCTGAATAAGGGCTGCTGTTACTTGTAGGTGGAAGATGGCTCGCTCTTTATCTTTACTCTCGCTCAGGTCAACTGCGGTTAGGGGGGGTTCTTCTTTGATGATGAACTGGTAGTCTATTCTTTTCTCGCCTTGTTTGACTTGGGCTTGGTCTAGGACGGGGTTGGCGGTATCTCTTAGGTTCTGAAAGAGTTGGGCTTTATCGGGGTCGCCTGATGACAGGATAACGTGGATGGGGTTGTCGCTCTCGCTGGTTAGCTTGAGCAGGAGAAAGTTGTCTTGGCCCATTGTTACCCGGTAGAGTTGGGCGTTGTCTTTATCCTGAAGCATTGGGATGCTCTCTTGCTCTAGGTCTTGGTCGGTGTATAGCTGCATTACTCTTGCCCTCCTTTCTCTTCTTCTAGGGCTGCACTGAGCCTCCCCATACCTAAAGGCAGGGAGTTCACAAGAAGTTTGGTTTTATGTTTCCACCTGAATGGTCAGGTAACCCTTATTCTTGCTGGCGTACCCAGAACGCCACTACTGTATAGAGCTTCTAAGCTCACAACATTACTTTTACGCAGGATATTGGCTGCTGCATTAACGTCAGCATTCAACTGTTGACCGGTAGAGGTCTGGTATAGTCCTCTATGAATCCGTTTCCCTGAAAAGCTTGCGTTTTCTTTTGTCGGATAGGCAGGCATGGGGTCTTGGTCTAGGAAGCTTGCTTTGGATGTATAGCTTTCTTCCTGTTCCATGTAGGTGATGCCGTAGTATTCGCAAAGGAATTTTAAGCTGTTTCTTAAATCGCTAAAGCTTATTTGGGTGAAGGTTTGGTTATTCTTTTTTCCAAGCTTTAGGAATTTTTTCATTTCAGGGTTATAGCCACAGACGATTGTTCCAATCTTGTGGTCTATGGCGTAGTTGATGATATATCTTGCGGTTTTACGAATGTAGTCTTTACAACGGTTATTCCTTTTTATGGTTATGTCTTGGATGACCTTGGTCGTTTTAAGCCCCTGTTTGGCGGCTATGCTTTGTAGTCTAGCCTTACGCTTGTTCCAGTGGCGGTTAATGGATTTCAGTTTACGTCCGTCCATAATGAACGTCGTCCCGTCACTTGTTAAGCAGGTGGCTAGGTTATTAACGCCCAGGTCAATGGCTAGGGCTTTTCCGGAATCCTGTTTTAACAGAAGAGGCTCTTCTTTGTAGCAGTACTGGATCTTGAAGTACCTTCCCTTGTAGATGGGGATGATGCGAATTTCCTCGATCACTTTGCCTTCAAGGATAGGCGGAAGGGTGAGGTAGATGGGCTTGTGTGTTTTTGAAAAAGCCCTGCTCATGGGTACTTTGATTTTCCCTTTCCGGATGTTAATCGCATTTTTCTGCAGGATTAAAGAAAAGCTACCGCCTTTTTCCCTGTATTTGGGAATCCGTATGTCTTTATGGCGGTATTCGCCCTTGCTTGCTTTTTTCAGCAGGCCAAAAAAGGATTTAAAACTGCGGTCCGCTGCTTTCAGGGTTTGCTGGGCTACTCCGGCTTGGATCATCTTGTAGTTTTCGTTTTCTTTACAAAGATGATAGTTGCTTTCATAGTTCAGGTATTTCTGCTCCTTGAAGTAATGTTGGCGGATATTGTAAAGGGCTACATTGTAAAGGTTGTTGCTGTACCGACACAGCTCTCTTAGGGACTCGTATTCGTCTTTATTAAGGGAACGAATATAGCAGCTTAGTGTGCGATACATGGTGAACACCTCCTTTCCCTTGTATATCTTTATTATATACGAAAGAGAACGGATGTTCTATACAGTAGTGGTGTTTGAACCACCTGTCTTTAGGCCGTTTTGGAGGCCTAGTTCACATAGGCTCGCTAGTTCCCATGCAGTTCTCTTATGAACTTCTTGCAGTTTCCTGCAAGCACAGACTATATCTCGTCCCACAGCTTGACCTGTTTGGGTACACCCACTTCGGTTCGCTTGAACCTACTTCCCTCAGGAGGAATAGTCGTTGAAGCTTCCCCTATTCGGGGCTTGCCTGCTGATTGCCCACTCTGCAACCGGCACTTAGGATTTAACCTTATGCCATCCGGACTGTTTTTTCTGCTTTCGCTGCTTTCACGCTTAGGCTTTTCATCCTTACGTTGTAGCCAGTCCGGCTTTAGGGTATTCCAGCAATTCAGGTGTTAGAGGGTACTTGCGTACCGCTACATACAGGTTTCCCTATATGCTTACCATTTGCCTCTTATATCCCCATAGCTGAAGCCAGGGGTTTTACGAGGCGGTTGATAATATTGCGGTAGTCGGGGTTATTCTTTAGGTCAAGGGCTGCATCTCTATTGTGCTTGTCTCTTTTTTTTTATTCTTATCTAGGTAGATTTGGGTTTTCTTTTTGTACTCCTGGGGGTGCTTTTGCCTTAGCCGCTTGGCGTTGGCGTTGTCCCGTTGGCGAATATGGCTCCAGTTCTTCCGGTAGTACTCTCGTCGCTTTTTTAGGTGTTCTTGGTGGCTATCCATGCTGGGGGCTTCCTTTCTTATTTTTTATTCACTCGGCCGATTATGAGGTAGGTGATCATCATGATGGCTAAGAGGCCGCCGCCGAGAATAAAGAAGTGTTTCTTACTTTTCTCTTCTTTGACTTCTGCTTGTCCGTCTGTGATGATGTCGGCTTCGCTCTCGCTTGTGACTTCTTGGTTGGAGGCTAGGGGCTGGTAGTTAATGGTTTCTATATTGACTGTTTGGCTCTCGGTAATTGGGAGGACTTCTGTTGCTTCTATGGGTAGGGGGGCTACGCCTATTAGAAGGGCTGTACTTAGGGCGAGGGGGATTAGTTTCTTGTGGATGGATTTCTTATCCATGGTTATCACTCCTTTATATATAGAGGTGGTCGTAGGCTTTGTCGGGCATGATTCTCCGATAGTAGGCTTCCTGCCATGGCTGGCAGAGGATCCTGAAGGGGCTGGAGATTCCTTTTAGCTCTTCTAGGTCGCTGTAGCTTAGGTAGGGACTGATGTATACGTCTTGCCCTCTAAGCTTTAGGGGAAAGAGCCGCTTGTCGTTCTTCTCATAGGCTCCCTGCTCTATGGCTGCGCTAATGAGGCTCTCGGTTAACCCTTCTCCATAGTCTAGCCAGTCTTTGGCGTTGGCTATTCCGGCTTGGCTCTCGGGAAAGGCGTACAGTTTATCTATGTGGTCTCCCAGCTTGCCGCTCTCTTTTCGCTTACTCCGTTTGTCGGTGAATATGTCACTGAAAATCTTGGGGCTGGGAAAAAGTATGGCTGCGTATGCTTCACGGTTTAGGGACTTATTCGCTACTTCTTCCATGTACTTGTAGTAGGCCGGTAGTTCGCACTTGAGGTGCCATTTGCTCCACCCTAACCCTCTCTCACTTCCTGCGTACAGGAGCAAGGACCTGTTACTACTCTTTATTATCCCGACTTCACGTCCAAGGCGGTACTGGGCATCATACAATCCTCGCTTGATCAGTTCCTCTAAGATGTGGTCGTAGCTCACAAACCGGTAGGGGCTTTGGGGCTGAAGGTCAGGTTCTGGGTCTGCTAGCTTGCCGGCGGCTTCACTTACTAGGCTACCTAATGAGTTGGGGATTTCAGCTCCTTTGTAAAGATACAAGGGGCTGAACCTTGCGCCCATGAGGGCTGAAAAAACGGAGGCTCTACTCTTGCCGAGATACTCGGATAACCGCTGGTGACTATTCCCACTCCCTACTATGTTGAGGCTGGTCGGTATCTCTAGGGCTTGTATCAGTTCGGGGTAGTAGGCCCGGGGAAGGTCTTTCTCTCTCTTGAGCGCTCTTATCCCCTCTAGGGTGATCACGTAGCTGTTCTCTTTGATGGGCCTGCCATTTACTTTGTACGTTAGCTGATGGGGCTTGATGTATTGGGCCTGCCTTAGCTTCTTTAGGGTCTGGTAGGTGGAACGCTCTGAATTATCTACTGCTAGTAGGCTCTGAACTGACACTAGACTGTGATAGAAAAGCAGGAGCAAAAGCCTTGTCTTTTTGGTCATGAAATCCCTCCTTTTTATAATATGAGGACAAAAGGGCTGCCAAGGAATTGGCTTTATAAAGGCCCCTGTTTTCTCTAGCTGAAATAGATGGAATGGGCTATTTAAAGCCTTTCTTCCCCCTGCAAAATAGTGGTATTTTAGTGCAAAAAAGCCGTTTTCGATTTTCCGATATTTTTTGCAGTTCTTGCAGGGGTTTATTGACTGTATTGGTTACTTATTTTGTAGCCCCCTTCCACTTATTTCTAGTCTGGCTACACTTTATTGAGCCTTATTTATGCCTCTTAGGTCTATTAATCTTCCTGAATGTCGCTTATCCAGTCCCTTATTTCTTCTAAATGAGGGGGCTGTCCATAGTTTTCTGTGACGATAAAGTAGGTCCCTTCTTCGAGGAAATCATCAAAAATGGAGGCTAAAAAGAAGCTGCAACTTCTTGGATTATCACCGCCTTTTAAGTGAGAAGCAATTGCATCTACAATGGCTTTGCTATCTACATTGTCGTTGTCCACGCCGATTTTATTGTTTTCTCGGACTGAAACAACCGCTATGTTAGCTTGATCGAACTTGGGGATTTTCTTCTCGTTGGAGCGTAAGAAAAGGCTCACTTCATCAACGTAAAGATTGCTAAATACCTTGCCAGTTTTTTTGTTATAGATGGAGGGCAAGAGGGGCGTTTGAATTATATATTTATCTTTTTTAAAGCTGCCTTTGATTGAAAAACAGTCAGCTTCTGTATATTTTTTAGCCTCTTCTTCTTTAAAAAAGAAGGGGTCCTCATCATAAACCAGCTTGGTAATTTCTCTGTTTAATTCATAAAGTGTGGGCCTTATTTGCTCTTGTCCCCTACGTTTTTCTTTAGGAACAAGGCCCAAGAGCCGGCCATAGTTGTCAATTTTTTGAATCAATCTGTCTGTTATACGCAAGCATTTTATCGCCTGCAACATCTTTTCTGTGTCTTCATCTTTTTTATAATCGGACAATACTATTCCCCTTTCCACAAGTAAAAAGAAGGCTTTTTATTTTCATCTAACAGACAAAAGTTGCTGAAATAAAAGTCTTCTAGGCTATCTCCAAGGTCACGACTTGGCACTAGGACGGTGTAGATCATATCGTCATCACCGCCCTTAATTTTTTCTAAGTCATGTTTTTTTTGTGCCATGTAGGCCTCTTGATATTTACCGCAGGCTGAAAGTTCCACGGACTTTCCATTGGCCAGTAGGATTAAAAAGCACCTAGGAAACGAGATCTCTGAAAGATCTATGATTTGTTGACTGCCTATAGAAGCAACGACCCACAGGGCATCTATTTTTCTTTTGAGCATTGAACTATTTAACTTAATGGCCCTGCCGGTTGTGAGAAGGGATCCTTCCTCTTCTCGTAAAGTGCCTTGACGGATGAGTTGTTTTACAGTTTGACCCACCGTATTTTTGTCGGCTTGATCGCTGAAGAGGTGAACGACTTGTTTCTTTTTTACGAAGCCAACAGCGTCAACAAAAGCAGTTATATTATCTTTCAGACTCTCGTAAATCATTCGACTAGTTCCTCCTTGGCCATCCGTTCAAGGGCTAATCTTCTTAACTCTTGAGCGTCAGTTGTAATGAGGTCATGCTCTGTTCTAGAAGCTTTAATATCTATAAAGACGTGGTTGGTATTGGCTGCTAAGAGGCAGGTCCCTCTCTTAATGCCTTTAATTTCTTCTGCTTCTTCCCTTGTTAGGTCCATAGCTTGAGCGACAACTGAGGCCTCTCTAGGCTCTGTTTTCATGAGCATTTTTGTCTTAGCGTTGTTGATAATACCGGCCCCGTACATCCCATCTTTAAGAGCGAAGAAGTCGTTTAGGTCCTGTGTAGCACAGACAGCACTACCACCGTAACCACGAATGACTTTAAAAATTTCAAGGACAAATTCTGCTGCTAGTTCAGAAGAACCGGGTCCAACAAGCCGCCATGTTTCGTCAATGAAAATAACTTTTTTCTTCGTTCGATCCTCTCTCGCCTTATCCCAAGCGTAATCAAGGGCAATAAACATCCCAATGGGAAGGGTTTCTTTTGTGAGGGAAGAAACGTCTAGGACAACGTATTTGTTGTCTAAGTTGACATTGGTGGGCTGGTTAAAACTCTTAGCAGAGCCGGTAACATACCGGGTAAGCGCCCCGTATAGTCGGCTGTCTGTCCGCTCCATTTCACGTAAGGTTTCATACAAGTCGCCTAAAATAGGCATCTTTTTATACTCCCCTATTTCCGGGTCAACGAGGGAATCGTTTTCCGGTGTAATGCCAAACTTGGCATAAGTTTTAAGTAGAGATTCGTCTAAAAGTTGTTGTTCTTCAAAGGTAATGTCCTTTAAAAGCAGGGTGAAAAAGGCGTGAAGCTGTTGGATTTTTTTAACTAAAATGGATTCTTCGGGGATAAAATCCGTATCGTAATCATCAATGCTTTCCGTCTTTTTGCGGATCTCCATAATATTAATATTGTTCCCACTACCGGGGGCAATCCGGATAAAAGAGCCGCCAATAGCAGCACAGGCCCTTTCAAATTCAATCCCTTTTAAGGGAGCAATAATAAAGACTTGGACTTGTTTTTGTCTCATTCTAAGGGCCATACATTGAAGCGTATACGTTTTCCCTGACCCGGAAGAACCTAAGATAGCAATGTTAGCGTTGTTGTATTTTGAAGTGTCAAAGACATCAACAAAGACCAAGGACCCGTTGTTGGAGTTGGCCCCCAAGAGGATCCCGTTCTCGTCTGCCAATTCATAACTGACGAAGGGATAGGCTGAAGCAAGATCTCTTGTCAGTCCATTTCTTCTGCCCTTGGCCCAAATACCGGGGTCACATTTACAAATTGGAAGGGAAGATTGCCACGCTTCCAACTGCTGGAAATGACAGGGTTTAATCCGGATATCGTTTCTAATACAATGGCGTTTAATGGCCTCGTATTTGTAATTAATTTCCTGTAGGCTATGCCCGGTAATAGTAATAAGGGTTGCCATGTAGCAGAAGTCTTCCCCTGCTGACAGTCCGCCTTTTAGGTAGTAACCGGACTCAATGGCTCCATGCAAGTCTTCAAAGTCTTGGGAGGTGTCCTCGGTTTCTCTCATCCGAACCTTGTTCCACCGCAAGCGGTACTGTAACTTTCTTTGTGTGGTGGCTATGTTTTCTTTCTTGACCCAAAAGTCCACGTCAACACCCTCACCCATGTTAATGAGTAAGAGCATCCAGCCACCTAAGGCCCGGACCGGATAAGAACCGCCGGGAATATAACAGTACATATAGAAGAGGTCATCTACCACCAAATACCTTGGACTGGACCGGTCATCTATTAAGGTGGGGGCAATAAAATCGTTCACAGGGATATGTAAATCCTTCCGAGTAAAGTCCATGTTGCCGGCAGCATACCGGCCTAAGACTTCATACTCCCGGTCCCTTGCAGACCGAATAGAGGATTCACTGCGGCTCATGATGGAATACAAAACTTCTAAAATGTACTCATCAGAATCGCTGACGGAAACGACTTCATTACCACAGTCGCTAATGTCGTTGGCGATATTTCTTGCCTCTCTTTCCAGTTCCCTTCGGACCTGATCAAAGGTTGGTCTGTGTTGGAATCCAACCTTTTGCTCGTACTCAAAAATGAGAAAAAACCGCCTAGAAACGCCCTGACTGGATCCAACAGAGGAGATTAAGTTAATCTGTTCCTGTTGCAGTCTTTGACAATGGCTGTTTTTTTCTAGGGCCATTTCATTTTTAATTTTGTCCACGAATTGACTAACGTCTGCTCGTTTTGATACGACTTTGAATTGAACATTACTCGGCATATTGCGCAAGGCTTTAGCAAAACTGGAAATAATACTTGCCTGTTCACTATAAGACCGCAAGCTAAAGTTAATAGGCATGACTTCCATTAATTTAACAAAGCGGCCATCTTTTGTGATGATGATCCCGTCCTTAACGTCTCGAATGGGCGAGAAGGACTGGGTACTAACAATCTGTTCAAGTTCTTGTTTTTTATTCGTTTTCTTAGACTTTTTTTCTTTTTTAGGTCGGGCAATCTGATCCTTTTTCCCTTTTAAAAAAGGCATATTAAAGTCCATATTATTTACCCCCTTCTATTTTTTCTTGTTGCAAGCGGCCAACATGGACAAGTCCGGCCGGCTCGTTAATGTCGTACACGCCGACACCCTTCATTTGTTTACTGTCTGCATAAATGCCAAATAGTTCTTCATCATCTGCAAACTCAAAGGTTTCCCCTTCGATCAAGGGCTTGGCGGCCATTCTTCTGCGTCTGTTTTCAATAGCGGTGTCCCAAGCGTCAACAAGCTTATCTTGCAGGACCTCACTTTCCATCATGGCATCTAAGGGTGCCTTGGCAAGGGCCTGTGTCCGTGAGTTATAGAGCATAACGCCACGGTTTTGTAGCCATGAATAGATATTATTAACCGCAACGGAGAAGGGATCGCCATTAAAGCCATGGTAGCCAATGAGGAAGAAAGGCATACACAAGGTAACGATAGCAAAAAGACGAATGTTGATATTTTCAATAGGAATGAACCAAGCAAAGAGGGCTACAAAGAGGGCCATTAAAGCCCCCTCAATAAAGTTTCTTGTCTTAAAAAGGCCCTTTATAATGCGAGATTCGTCAATAAAATTTTCCGGAATGTTATAGACATTGGGCTGCTCATCTTGAATCAATGGAAACGCCCCTTTCTTATCTTAGTGTTCTGCCAGCCCTCTTGTGCATAGACCGAATACGAACATAGACCATACCGTCATCAGTAAAGCCAATAACTGTTACTCGGACAACATCACCGGCTCTTAAGCCTTCATTTTGAATGGCACTTGCCGGGACAACGCCTGTAAAAGCAGACATGTCGTACTGGTCAAGATAAAGGAATACGGTAATTTTTCCGGCATCCTTGGTCACGACATTTGAGATAGTCGCAAGGCATTGTTGACCTTCTTTTAAGAGGGTGCCTTGGTAGGCTTTTTTAAGATAGTTGTGGGCTGATCTAGCATCTACTTGGAGGGTCACTTGACCTTTTTCATTGTGACTAACGTCTGTAATGATGACCGGGAGTTCATCCCCCACCTGATATAAGTCTTCCAACTCGTTAAAGTTTTCTAGGTAGCGGCCTGTGACCCGGTTACTGGGAATACGAACGTCTACGCCTTCTACGTTGACCACAAGGCCTCGGTAGCTGACTGAAACGACAGTCGCATTAACGAGGTCATTTTCTAAAATCCGAGGGTGGTCGGGATCAAAGTTCCCCTTTTCCATTTCAAGGAGGGCATCTTTTCTTGACCCCAAGATAAAGTAGTCGTTTGGCAGGTCTAAATCTCCAGCCCTGTCGGCATAGGTTTCTTTGACAAGGAAGGGGATTTCCAAACCATAAAGTCTTTCACAAAAAGCCTTCTGCCGGTTTAAAATTTCCTTCTTGCCCTTTTCAGTTGAGGCATCTACAGCGTTTAAGTTGAGAACGTCCTCCCCGTTTCTAAAGATTTCTGAGAAGGGAATGGTAGCTTTAATTGTCCCGTCTACTAAAACTTCTAGGGCAGCACAACTGACCTCTCCTGCTGAAAAAGTCGTTACGCTTGAAACGGTCCCGTATAAAAATTCTCCATACTTTTGAGCGGATAAGACAGCGTTCCACTTAGTAATAAATTCCTGTTGCAGGGCTGATCTCATCCGGCCATCCCGTCTAATATTACGGATTGTTGGCTCGCTTCTTTCTAGGTTTTCTTGCTCATTTTTCGGCATATAAATCGTTCCTTTCTAAAGGGATTAAGGGCAATAGTAACTATAAACATCATACCATGTTTATAGTTTATGTTCAACGATTTGGCATTCTGATCTTATCGTGATTTCATAAAAAAAAGAGGCAGCTAAAGAGCCACCTCTTCTATTTTTATATTCACCTATAGACTTTTTTCAAAAGTAATTTTTAGTTTTTTTCCCAAACCATTCGCCAATCTGCTTAATGTTTTTACTGAGGGGTTTGCACCTCCATTCTCTATTTTACTAATATCCCCCTGTGCAATACCAGTTAAGCGAGATAATTCACTCTGCGTTACCTGCTGCTCAGATCGCCCGTCAAGCATTGCTTTAATAATTTGAAACTCCACATCAAGGCTATCCCACTCGTTTTGAAATTCAGGATCTCGCATTTGCTCGTTAAGGGTTTCTCTAAAATTTTTAGTCATTTTTCTCACTTCTTTGTTTAAATTCTTTTCTGCGCTGTTTTGAAATCTCTATTTCTTTAGTGGGCGTTTTTTGAGTTTTTTTAATAAAACCGTTCGTTAATATTACTCTATTCCCAATAACAAAAAAATACAGCACCCTAGCAATATTATTGCTTTGCTTAATTCTTAACTCAAATATGCCATCTTCTAAGTGTTTCGAGTAGGGTTCTCTGAGAAAGTTCCCTTTTAACTCTAAAAGCTCTAGAGTTCTAAACGCTTTCGCCCTCATCTTGATATCTAGCGACAAAATAAATTCTTCTGCTGGGTAGGTCCCGTCCTCTTTTTCAAAAAATTCAACAGCAAAATTGCTCATCATTCACTCCTTACAGCTTTATTTTATAGGATATATCCTATGTCCGTCAAGTCCCATGATGGCAAAAAAGAGGCAGCTAAAAAGCCACCTCTCTTAGGTTATTTTTCACCCGAAGGGATTCGCTATTTCACTAGATTTTGCTTCCTTGTCATCTGCCCCTGTCCCGATAGCAAAACCGACGTTTCTTGCTTTAGGAAAGGATTTAGGCTTATCTTCTATCTTCTCTTGAGCCTTGTATTTTTCCTTTTTATCTGTCGATATTTCTTTGAATATAACCGGCTCGGCTTCTTTAGGATGAACCTCTACCGGCTTTTCTTTTTTGACGGGTGCAACGACTTTTTTTTCCACAACTCTAGTTGTTTTACCTGTCTTTTCATGAGATCCTGTGGTCTTAACTTTGCTTTCTAGCTGAAAACTGCTTTTTTCTTCTACAAGGTCTGTATTTAAGGGTTTAAAATCACTTATCCAGCCTTTAAAATCCGTCATAGACTTATCCCCCTTGAGGTCGCTTTTCTCTTTAAATTGGGCCGGTTTCTTGCCTCTCGTTGGATTTTCGATAAAACGCTCCACAAATTCCTCTTTAAGGTCGCTTAACCTGTTAAAAGCGGAGGCTCCCATAGAAGATAGGCCCGGTTGTTCATAGGATCTATCTACTTCAAAGGCCCGAGGGTGGTTTTTGTAATATTCCTCCAACCGAATCTGCTCTTCTTCTTTTCTGCGCTTACGAGCCTCAACGTCCCAAAAAGGAGCAAGGTCTGCCTGATAAATCTTTCTAAGCTTCTTCGCTTCCGGATGCAAGACGTGTGGGTACTTGTAGGCAAGAATCGGATCATGTCCTTGAAAGACGATAAGGAGCCTATCCTCATCTACCTTAAAAAGTTCGTCTAATGACAGTAGGGCTCTGCGTCCCTCGCCAATTGAGGAGCGACTATGCGTATCCATACCGGTCATCCCCATCATACTCCTACTGAAGTCTCGCATATACTGATCTGTCTTAGCTTCTACGGTCATGTTTCCTAGCCTTTTTGTAAAAAGGTCTGACGTATATTGGTCATTAATCCCTAGTGAAATCATGGTAGAACAGTTGGCTAAAATGGTTACCCAGGTATTAGGGTACAGGTTTTGCAGCTGGGTAATATCCTGAAAAATCATCGTAGCATTAATACGTCTTTTTCGGATAGTAGACATTTTTCTATCCCAGTCCGGTAACATACCAATAGATGGAAATTCATCTAACAGAAAGTTTACCGGCACAGGTAGTTCCCCGGCACCGTGATATTCGTTCGCCTCCTGCTCATCAGCTAAACTAACTAAACGAGTGGTCAGCATAGAGAAAAAGAGAGAGGTTATGAACCTATAGGTGTCGTGCGAATCCGGAAAAATACAATAGTAGGCACAGAGTTCTTTGCCTGGAAGCTCAAGGTCAATATCGTCTTGGGAAAGTACTGAGCCTACTGTCCCGGATTGTAAAATTTGTAGTTGCGTGGCCAGATTTGTAATTAAGTTACCTCGCAAATTAGGAGACCCCTGTTTAAAGGAGAGGTATGGACCCAGAGCCGGTCTTGCCTCAATTGGCATGTAGTCCGGGTTGAAAAGCTTATCCAAGTAAGCCTCCCCACCCTCATTTTGTATTAACCCATAGACTGTACTGATGTCCTTTGTCTTAAAGTCCGGCCCTAAAAATACTCTTAGCACCAAAGCTTTTAAAAGAGAAAGCGGACCAGTTGAATAGATACTGGTCATATCATCACTGACGTTAGAGATGACGGTCTGGGCAAAAAACTGGGCATCCAACTCTACTGATTCGGGCTTAATGGATTTCATGCAGTCCCATCCATCAGACAGCCATAACTTTGTTAGATCAAGGCGCCTAACAATATACCCATTATCTTCAAGGTAGCCAGCTGTATCCCTAAAAAGGCCCCCGTCGGGGTCCGTTAAAATTAAAGATTCACGCCGTTTAACTGCTTGAAAGATAAAGTTTTTAGTAAAGGTATATGTCTTACCAGTACCACTGGCACCAACTACCGCTATATGAGAATTAAGACGGTTAGTGCTATCCATCCGGCGGTTGATTAACTCTTTACCGCTCTTATCCATTTGTCCGTAAATGGTCCCGTAAGCATCTTCAGGTTTTTGCACAAGAGCTGCCTTTTTAAATTCCTCAGGCGTTTCAAAGTGGCTCTCACCGTAAGAGTTGCGTTCTTTTGGTAGTCTAAAATTCCGCCCTAAGAGATCGCTTGAATATTTCACTCGAAAATCATAGAAGCCATAGATCATGAAACCAAGGAGTAGCACCTCAAGAATGGCAAATATACGGAAGGGAAATCCCTCAATACGACACTGAGCCATTAACTTAAATGGATTATAGGTCTGCTCCTGCCAAAAGAAAATACTAGCTAGGACAAGAGAAAAGTAAACAGCTACAATTTGAGTAAATATAACGATACCAAAAACGCTTCTTTTTTGTTGGTTTTTATCTCCACCCATACCTCAATCACCGCCCAAAGGTCGGCCAGTATTTATTCTTAGCCATTTGCCCTCTTGACCGGGGCTGACCAATCTGATCAAGGGGTCTTTCCCATTTTGCGCACCAGTAGCGACCGGCTTCATAGGCTCCGTCAGCGGTATTGGGAATTCTAAGCATATAGTCGTTAATCTTAGCGTAGGTACCTTCCGTTTCGTGTTTGAGATACCAAAGCTGCCCCTCTAGGGTCTTTTCGGAGTAACCATTGCTTTTACACCAGTTCACGAGGCTTGTCCGCCTGCCACCGGTCCACTGACAGATCCCGTAGCCGCCGCCACCGGAAAATTCGTTAATGTCTGCAACAAAGCCACTTTCATGCTGGATATTGGCCATAACGCCACAAGCGGCTGCTGCTGAATAACCCATTTCATCCGTCAAAAAGCGGAATACGGTTTCTTTATTTTGTGCTTGGTCACCGTCTGTATAGTCAGACTTAGGATATTCCATAGCGACCAGTTCAGCGTCTTTAAATTCTTCATCATCTTTTTTGACGGAGAGTTTTTTGACCTCGCTATCATAGTCACCAACAACAATATCCAAACCGGAGCTTGCACTGGTCACAAGGCCGATATGATCTCCGAAGAATAAGAGGTCACCTTGTTTCGCCTTATAGGCGTTACCACCAAAGTTCTCCAGCTGGTCAAGGGAGTAAGCTTTAAAGCCTAAGGTGCTTGTTAGGTTTTTATAGGCTGCTGACCTGCTAGCTGTCTTTTTCCAAAAGCCATCTTTATCCAGCTTATTCTTATTCATGAGGTAGCTAATGAATATTATACCCCAAGGCTTTTTCTCTTCGACTTCTTTACCAAAGAACCACTTTGTGTACTTATTAATCCCACTTCCGGGTGGTTCTTCTTTGGTCCCGACTTCACCGAGGGCCATAGTAACGACCTCGGCAGCACCGGATTTTTTATTTCCGGCCCGACCAGTCCCTTGCAGGTCTAAGTGTTCGCTGGTCGTTTCAAGGAGGTCACCTAAAAATTCTTCCTGCCAGCCTGCTTGACGTTCAAAGTCAACCATGTCCTTTCCGCCGATTTCTGTTTTCCAATACCGGACTTTACCAAGGTCATCTTCCCACCCGTAGGCGGTTTCATTAGCCTCTTTGAGTTCTTCTATATCTTCATCAAAGGCTTTTTCCATTTTACCGTTGGCTGTCGGTCGCTTAGACAGGAGGGCATCCGCAGGCTTCATAGGCGGCTTTTTCTTTTCCTTTTTAGCTTCTGTTTTACTTGCCTCCTTCTCATTTGAGGATCCGCTTTCTACAATAGCAGTACTATCTTTTTTATCGGCCTTGTCTGTCGCCCATGCAACCTCGGAGAGAGGCGCAAGGGCAAATAAACAAACAAGACAGCCACAAATGACTTTTTTCAAGGAGATCACCTACCTATTCTTCTTTACGTAATCGATAACGTCAATAAAGTAGCACTTGGCTGCTTCTTGGGGCGTATATTTCTCATAGTGAATGACACCATTATTTTCAAATCCCCACCATTCTGAGGTATAGACATTTCCGTCATCATCTACCTTTTCAACAAAGGCAACGTGACCGAGGTCTGCCCCACCGGGATTGACGTGAATACCGTTAGCAGTATAGACAGGTATACTACCGGGCATAGACATGGCCGCTCCCGGGAAGGGATTGGACCGGTTAACTTTCATGCCATAAGATTGAGCATTTGACCACCATTGGCCCCCATTACCCATTACTAGGTTAAGCGACTTACCCGTTACTTGATAGATTCTATTAAATACATGGGAAGTGCAGTGTTTCTGATAACCTCTGCCGTGCGGATCAAAGCCCTTAACGACACTAGGAATACAGTCCCCGGAAAGGAAACCGTATTCGCCCATATCAATACCAAAGCCGGAGGACCCGACCATATTGACGCTTAACTTAGAAATGGCTTCAGATTGGTCCTCTTTTAAGTTGCCAATCCACATGCCCATAAGGTCTGCAATTTCTGGCAGGTCCCTAGGGGTTACATCAATATTAACGTTGACTTCTGCAATCGTTCTGCTATTACCATCTTCGTCTGTTTCGGTATAGGTGGTAATATCCCACTCTTCCGGCTTAGGAACCTTGGTCTTTACAATAAGGTCTGTTGCCGGGCCAGAATAGGCCGAGTAGTCAATCATGGTGTGTTTCCGTTCTTTCTTAGGGATCCCTTTATTTTTACTCCTAAAGTAGTTTCTGTATTTATGTTTTTCCTGTTTCTTCTGCTCTAAGAGGTACTGGGGTAAATAGGTCCCGGTCCATGTTTTGACTTTACAGGGAACGCCATAAATGTCAAAAGAGGTCGTTCTCTTCCCGGCCTGTTCTTCGCCATAGTAGCCTAACCACTTGGCAACAGAGGACAGCCGGACCTGATCAAGAGAGCCGGCTTCTCCGACCATATATAGGCCTAAAACAGCAGCGGATCCCATATCAGAGAGGTTATACTTATTGACGTTCAGATTAACATTAACCTCGTCATAATCTCCTTGCGCAGACACCTTGGCTTCTATGGCCTTTTTAATGGCCCCTTCGTTATCGTCTATAGCCTCTTCAATATCATCTCCCCGTTTATCGACCTTTTTCCGGCAGACCTCCATCTTTTCCTTAATAGCCTTTTTTTGAGCTTTTTCGTTGTGTACCACCAATAGCTCAGTGCCATCCTTACTTTGCGGATCCACATCATTGTCATTCAACTTGAGGACTGAAGCAAAGATATCCTTAGCGACCTTAGAACCCATCTTAAAGCCTTCAGTAACTTTGGCAACTTTTACGTTGCCGGTGCTGCTGTATACTCTAGCTTGGTACTCCTCTGCAAAGGCCTCGAAATAGGATTCTGTGGCCTCAAAACCGGAAGTAGGCAAGGCATACAGGAAGACAACCATAATAGTGATTAAGCAAGAAATAGCAAAGGCTGAAACCTTCCTAGCTTTTTTGCTGGTTAACAGAAGTCCTAAAGGGCCACCTATGGCCGCTCCTGCACCTTTAGCAGCAACAGCCTGGCTGGCCTGTTTAGCACCGAATAGCTTTTTAGCCCCTTTGGCTGTATTCTTGCCCATCTTGACAGCGCCCTTGGCTCTTCTAGCGTCATCTATTGTGGAATCCGCTAGGTTTTTATCTTGCTCCGACATATGACACCTCCTTTGAAAAAAGCCGAAGCGCTCAGGCTCCGGCTTATCAGCGGTTTACTATACACTTAGTGCAATACTAATTCTTCTTACCGGGTTGACCGTTATTAGGTTTCCCTAGGGAATTGGTGTTGCTTTTTTTATTGATAGGCTGTCTAAAACCTTTAGGCTTAGGCATATTACTCTGATTTATAGTAGGTTTAGACACTTGCACCGGTCTTGGGGCCTGTACTGTTCTCGTACCACCGGAGGTACTGACGCCCATTTGTGATTGACCGACATCCACCTTGCGAACATAGTAATTTCCCCCAGTCCCCCGAGATCGAATTTGCTTCAGTACACCGGGTTCTTGATAGATTTCTTTGGTTACGCTATGTCCGTTTTCATCTTTATAGATGGCTTCTGAGTTAACAATTTCATAGCTACTGGTATTGCCATCTGTGTCTGTATAATCGAAGGTTACTTGTCTAGCGCCTTCTACTTCGCCTGTGGTAGCGGTTACGTTACTAATGGTCCCGTCTCCGTCATCACCAACGATTTCTTGCGTGTCGAAGGAATTGCTTACCATGGCACTCATGACCTGATCATTACCCTTTAGGTTATAGTCAGGCTGCATAAGGGCTTTTTCTGCTGCAAGGGGAGAGCCGTTTGTTGCTGTTTCTGTTAGCGCAGCTTGCAAATCTTCCGGGTTCTCTCCGGCTGCAACACGAGCGGCCATAAAGGCCCCTACATTGTGGGAGTCACCTTCAATCTGGTTGGTCCTTTCTCCTTCCTGTTTATTAGCATGGTTATTATCCCAAGATAAGCCATACTTCTTGGCTTCATCATTAAGGCCGGTCTGGCCCTTGTCATCTTTGACGATACCAGCATTAGCAGATACTTGAGGCGTCTCTTTTTTCTCTGCCTCAAATAATTTCTCAGCGCCTTCAGCCGGGTTATCTTCTTCATCAAACAGTCTTGCGGCACTGGCGGCAATCCCATCTGCATCTCTAGCTTGAGACGGATCCTGATACTTAATCTCACTATTAGGATCTGGAGCCTGAGCTGTGTTATCGGCATTAGCTGTATTGGCCTTGTTTTCTTCAGTTTCAGCAGCTTTTTTGTTGTAGGCATCTGTCACATCAAACTTGCCGGCTAAAGGATTGTTATCGCTAATGCCAGCCTTACGATTTTCAAGCTGACCTAATGCTGCTCTACCAACAGGACCGGCCCCTTCTAAGGCATCCTTACCAACCTGTTTGGGACTAAAAGTACCTAAGAAGCCCTCTCCTTGAGCGCTCCGTTGGAACATCCGTTGAGTCGCATTAGAAGCAGCCCCAAAAACACCACCGAAGCGAGACAGGCTACCAGCTGTATTAGCGCCCAAGGCTTCTTTTCTATCTCCACCACCTCTATTGCCGCCCATACTTCTAAGCATTCGACTACCAGCAATAACATCATCTAAGATATTTTCACCAGTTAAGGCCACGCCAATGCCGAGGCTCTGCATATAGGTATCTACACGCTGGGCTATTTTACACATAGCCAAGATGAAGATAACGTGGAAAATCATCCCTTCTGCATCTGCTGTAAGACCTGCAAGGCCCGAAATAATGACCTTGAGCATCCAAGCCGAAACGGAAAGAATGGCACATTGGCCAAAGAACATACCGACAAACTTTTTAAAGATCCCGGAAGTAGACTGGGAAGAAAAAGTGGAGTAAAAGAGCGGAGCGGTGAAGGCTAAGACAGCTACCATGAGATACCGCTCAACAATTTCTAGCATGAGTTTGAGCAAGTTCCAGCCCACCAAGAAAACTAAGAAAAGGTAGGCGAGTATTGCTCCCGACTCGCCCAAGGCAATGCTGGTCCCAAAAAGGACCTGAACAAGATCAAAGCCATCAAATTCAAATGGTGATGTTACGCTTTCTAGGGCCTTAACGTCACTAAAGGCCTCATAAGGTATCTGAGCGATATTAACGATTAGGTCTATAAAGTAGCCACCAAAGAAGATGAGCCAGCCGGCAATAGCGGTCCGGATAAGAATCCGGATAGGTGTATCTCTGACTTCTGTTAATTGCCCACCAAAAAACTTAAAGAGCTGCCAAATAGCAATGGCTAGCGTTAACCCTATCGCTATAGCTTGGAACATCCGATAGCCGGTTATGAGGCCCGGGAAAAAGCCAGCGATAACGCTTAGGTTCATCTGCATCATGCCAAGGAAGGCTTTAATAATGGCACATAAGAGGTCACTTATGGCTTCAGCAATCCATGATAGGATAGTATTCATCATAGGCGATCACCTCATCCCTCCTGAGCTTTTATTTTCTTTATGCCCATCCGCTTTTTGAGTGCCTGCGCCTTCTTACCGCCTGTTTTCGAAGTCTTGCCACCTTCTCCTTTATCAGCGGTGAAGTCCGGCAAGTTGGCCTTTTTAAAGTCCTCTGCACTTTGCATAGTTGGCTTCCAGCCATGCGAGGACCCCGTTGATACGCCAAAATCAAGGACTGCCGGCAGAAGCAAGAGGGCTGCAACGGTAAATAGCGTGATAAACGCCTGCTTTTTACCCTTAGCTACGGACTGTTCATCCCCGGTAATCATCATAAAGGCCGCAGCAGCCAAGGAAACAGCGGCTACAGGAAAAAGAATATACATAGCAATTCTGTATACGCTACCCATCATGTCTTTATACTTTGATAGGTCCCATGACACGCCGCTCTCGGCTGTACCGGAAAAGGAGGCTGCAAAAGCAGTATCCGGGAGAAGCAGGGCTAAAGAGGCAAGCCCTACAAGACTGAAAACAAGAAATAATTTTAAGCGTCTAGCGGAAATCACATCATTAACAGCATTGGTACGCATCCGAATACGCCTCCATCTTCCCCTTTGCCGAACCAGCCACCGATTTGTTGAACGATAACGGGGGCCAAGAGAACAAGTGCGATAACAATAATGATGGTAAAGATATTCCGCTTAGCAGATTCCATGCCTCTTTCACCGCCGAAAATAGCCCGGAAAACGTTCCAAGCAAAGAGGACAGCGGCAACCGGGACAACGACAGCAGTCATGATTCGCCAAATAGCACCGGAGCCTTGCTTAACGCCTTTTTGAATAGCGTCACCCGGATTAGCTGCAAGAGCCATATCAGGGAAAAGCAAACCAACCGCCAGCACTAAACCGGCAATCATAGCGCAGCCAAGGAGGATAGACAATTTTTTATTAGTCAAGATCCTCTTGCCGACCACCTTAACATTAGACATTTAACTCACGCTCCTTTACTTAAATTCAGATGTCTCAAGAGACATCCTGTATATACATATTACCATGTTAATAGTTTAGTATCAATGTTTAATCGTATTGTTTTAATGAACTTATTTGAAATCCATCCATATTTTATCCTAAAAAACGGATTTATAGCTGAATTTTCAGTTCAAATTCTTTTATTTTTAGTTGTTTTACATCAACCTCATTCCGTTTATAGGAATTGCGCCTCAAATCCCTTGGTTTTAAGATAGAACAAGAAAAAGAGCTGCTTCTCTAAGAGGCAGCTCTGATTTTTTATGAAGGTCTATTTTATTTTTGCAGCTAGAGGGTTTATTCTCAAGAGTTCATCTTCATTGACTTGAATAACTTCCGGAGTTTCGTTTGCAATTTTATTCAGCAAAACTTGAAAGAGCTCGGTGCAGATATCTTTCCGGTTGGTAGTCCTCATTTTCTCACTATATTCAATAGCTTTTGTTGAAAAAATGCGATCACAATCGATCCTAGTAGTGCGCACAAAGGGATTCCTATCTAAATCGGCCTCTTCATCATGAAAATTTTTCATGGGATTTTGTTCGCCCAACATATATGGCTTTAGCGTTTGGCACTTCAAGAACCCATGGGTATTTGTCTTTTTGATCTGACAAATGTACATATGAGACTGCATAGCAAGCCGTGAGTCAATACCAGGGAAAGGAACTCGCATCCGAATCACATCTCTAGCCTCAATCAATGATCAGTCCTCCATCATCTGCAATATCTACATACACAGGATTATATAACTCTTGAGACTCTGCAATCTGCATAAGAACATCCATATGCTCAGCGGTAAACTCGCGAACCTTATCTTTCGGGATGAGAAAACTCTTATTATCTATGTGCTCAATAATAACGCTTTCAATAAGATCGTCTGGATATAGAGATTCAAGTTTGCAAATTAGCTCCTTATCGCTTCTTATAAAATCCTTTTTATCAAGTGGCACCTGTTTTTCACCGGCAAGTATACGCCCTTCTTCGGACCGCCAAAGGTTTAGCGCATGAGTTAGCTCTGATAATTCACTTTCACTTAGTATGGAAGTGAGAAAACTACTACGCTTTGCATGAGAGGAATTGATTGCAGTGCTGTTTTTCAGATATGCTTCTTGTGATTTTTTTATAAACTCTTCGTGTTCCTTAGTGTAATCTCCCCAGACAGCACTAAAGACTGGTCCCTTTTTATAACCTTTCAGAGAGGAAAAATCCGCAGGTTCATTATTCACATGACTAAACAATTCGTAAAAAAGCAAAAACTTTTGTAGTTTTAGAGATGAATTGTAAGACGAAGGATTATGTTCTTTTAACCAGCCGCTTAAAGCCAGTTTTCTGTCATTAGAGTTAATCACTAGGAAGCCTCCTTCCCTCGGCTAGTCAAAGTAGCAAACAGTTCTACTACCTATATTATACAATATATAATACCAAAGGACAAACTTTTCCTTCGCATCAAAAAAGCCCCCGTCAGACGTATCTGTTATGTTCGGCAACTAAAATTGCTAAACTGGGGGGAGCGATTGAGATTGAACCTTGATATTGCTATATGCACTCTACAATATATAGCTAGCCTATTTTTTCATAACTAAATAACTTATCAAGAAATCATAATATTTATTCATGTTTTCTTCGTATTTTCTAGATCCAAAAACTTTGTATAGATAAATTGCAAGTAAAATGATGGTTATAACGCTAAAACTATAATTCCCGAAATAATCAAAAGTCCATTTAATAATATCAATGATATTCCAACTGGTTAAAGAAAAGCAAAATATTGTAAGGCCGCCAATCATTTTAACAACTGATGGGAATATACTTTTTCCAAACCCACCATAATTTTTCTCCCTTGAAATAACGTGCCTATATTTCTCAATTTCCAAGAAAAGAGCTTCTTTACTGAGACCCGTTTTCAGTATTTCCTCATCAATATCTTTAAGTAATTCCTCTAAACTACTTTCTTGCCACATGATATTCTTATCCCGTAAACATAAATGTTCATATTTTTGAACGAGATTTTCTTCGTCCTTTAGACGAGGGGTTGGTTGGTTATATTTGCAACCTAACAATACTTTTAATTTTTCTGGAATTCGGTCTTTTACCCCATTGTAATTCACCTCCTTTCATAATATCCACTATCCCTAAAATCAATAGATATGACCTTTTAGAGACTTATCAAACCTCTACTAATCCATCATATTGCAAATGTAAGTTTCTATTCCTGCTTTTTCAGAGAAACCATACTCACCGTCTTTTTCTTTAAAGTACGCTTCTATACTTTCGGACGAGATGATTTTATTTGATCTCATATCATTGGTAAGGCCTTTTCTAGCGGATACCCATGGTGGTTCTCTGTGGGTAATCCTCTCTAAAATTTTTCCACTATATCGCCCGAATGTATCAGAAACCAAATCTACTACACAGACCTCGCTCTCAGTTAATCTCTCTTTATCACTCTGAATAATAGCAAATCGCACATCTTCAATTGGGTTATACTTAAAATCCCTAAACATGAAGTAGATTTCCGGATAAACAGGTCCATGTACCCAAGCTTGACACTCTTCTGAAAATATCGATTTCCCGTTTTTCACATATGATAGGCCCTGCACATAGTAGAGCAATTTCTGTAGCATTAATGGGGTAATTTCTTCTAAATTGGCAAAGAGCCTAGAGATAACGCCTAATATTTTTTCAGATACCGAAAACAAACTTTCATATCTTTGGGCTGCATTCATTGATTTAGCAAAGGCTATCTCCCTTAGTTTGTCTTTATTTTCTTCCAGACAAGCTTTCATATACGAGGGATCCGTTAAGGCTTTTTTGATAACATCAGAATACTTTTTAGATGGAATCTGACCGGATAAATAACGCTCAATAGTAACTTCACCAAACCCAAGGGCTAAAGACAAGGGTCTCTTTCCGATATCATATAAGGTCATGAGTTTTTGAATATCTTCAATAGACACTAGTCCTTTAATGGCTCTGTATTGCTCGTCTACTTCTTTAATGTTTTTATCAATGATTCCGGGAATATTAACTTCCTCGCCACAGTTATCACAAACAGCTGTAATAACACTAAAGTGATATGCGTGTCCTTTAATCTCCTTTGCTATATCCTTCCTTTTTAATGTATAGGTGGTTGTTTCTCGGCACTCTGTGCAAAAATTCTTTTCCCCTCTAATAGTCATAGTTATCATTCCTTTAGTTCGTAATTATCGTTGGCATTAATCTTTAAAGCAATATATAAGTTTGTATTTTTGCTTGTGGAATGATACAACAATCAGGATTTTATTTTCTATCCTATTCAATTTAATATACAAGGGCACTATTACCAAGTTCGCCCCAAATCTTTCTAGCAATTCAACTTTTTTTCCAAATATGTACAGAAGCTCATGCCCGTAACCTTCTTTTTGGTTTCTGCGAGCCTCCGAAAAATCTTTAGTCGATAAGCTTAATAATATTTTTTCAGCCTCAGCTTCCGAGAGCACATATTCTAAAAACAGGTCATTATTGTCACTTCTGTTAGCATTCCTAGCAATCCTATAATCTCCATCTCGAATTAAAGCCTTCGCTTCTTCTAAATAGGTCTCAACCTCTTTTTCTGTTATATCCAAACCTCTTCTCCCGACCAACAGTGCGATTCACTTTTTTATTTATTGTATCATTTAGCTGCCTTTTGTCAACGTTGAAACACATCTGCTATTTCCCTTATTTTAGATTAGCTATATTCTGAACGGAATAGAAAAGAGCTGCTTCTCTAAGAGGCAGCTCTGATTTTTTACTATGTGTGTGACAAATGTGAAGGACACACTTCATGCTCTTTATCGTACCACAAAATCATAAAGACACCATCTTGAATGATGCCCCAAAGGCGTTCCCTACCGCTAAGGCGCAAACTAAACAGCGCGTCATAGTCCTCTTTATGCAATTCAGATAGACGTTTCTGTGCTTCTTTACATAGTTGGTTTATTTGTACATGATGGTTATTTCTTTTGCCCTTAACCTTGATTTCATGCCATGTTTGGTTCTCGAAGTTCTGCATCTTTTCAAAAAGAACCTCATTAATCCGACTATGATCAAAGGCCCACCTTTCGTGTCTAGTATCACATTGAGAAAAGCTCCATACCGGACGAGTGAGCGTAGATATATCAACATCTTCGCTTATCCGTGATTGTTTTTTCGCTCCAACCTGCTGCGATTGCTTTGTCCGTTTTTTCTTAGCCATCAGCAAGAAGTCCGGCATAATATTCCAGCATAAGCTCTTTTGGAATAATCGCATTAGAACGCTCACCGAGTGGCGTATTTCCTCGAGTTTCACGCCAAGGTCTTTCCTTATGGGTTAGTTCGCTTAACCAACGAGCCTCTTTATTACCATAATCATGCAGCACAACATCCATGGTTTCTAGCTCAGCATCAGTAAAAAGGCCAGTAATATTACGCCCAGCAAGAAAGCTAGTACTCTGAACAGTAAATATTCCTCTGTGCTCGTTATATAACTCCCTACACACAGGGCCATTAGCCCACGCCTCAAAATCCTCATTGAAAAGCGGCACACCATCCCAAGCTAAAGACCACGCTTGGCTATAGTAAACAAGTTTTTGCAGCTTCATGGTGGTAGTTTCGCCAAGGTTCTCAATGATATATTTTGCCACATCTAAAACACTAGCCATTATAACCATCTCCTGCTTAGTAATCAGCAAACAGTTCTACTACCTATATTATACAATGTGTAATACCAAAGGACAAATTTTTCTTTCACCCCGAACCGCCCTCAACCATTGCAAGCAATCGCTTGCATTTGCATTCAGTTGTTAGATATAATGTAGCTAAAAAGGAGCGTGATTAATATGGCAAATACATCCGCAGTTTATGCTCGAATTGATACTGAGCTAAAAGAGAATGCAGAAGACATCCTTTCACAGCTCGGGATTTCTCCATCTAGTGCAATCCAGATGCTTTACAGCCAAATTGTCCTTACCAGAGGGCTGCCTTTGAATTTATCCCTACCTTCTGTTGGACCCACCTTTATAGGTGAGATGACTCCTTCTGAACTTGATGCGGAACTTATGAAGGGTGTTAATTCTCTAAAATCAGGGAAAACCTATACCACCGATGAGGTTGATGCCGAACTTGCCAGGGAATTCGGGATATGAGCAATTCTTATGCGGTTGTTTATTCCTCGGAGGCCAAAAGCGACCTAAAGAAAATCTACTCTTATATCGCATTTTCTCTTTTAGCACCAGAAACAGCCCAAAGCCAGATTAATCGAATTCGAGAAGCAGTTCGTTCTCTCGAATTTATGCCGACTAGGAATCCTGTTCTAAATCGGAGTCCTTGGAGAAACCGGTCAATGTACAATATGCCAATTGATAATTTTATCATCTTCTACATGATAAGCAGCAATATATCTACAGTTACCATTATCCGTATTGTTTATAGCGGTCGAAATATTTGTACCATGCCTGCATTGACTGAAAGAGCAGATAAAGAATAGCTTTACCTTTCTATATTTGACCAAAGTATTATTGACTTCTCAGAGTTGCGGATATATGAAATCGCAGAGGGCTTAGGAGAGGTATATTATGAATGAATTAGATAAGAAAGCCTTTATAGAATATATGGCTAACTATGGGTATACAGTGGAATTCGACTCAAGTACACCCGGTTTTTTTGATAGTAGCGGCGAGCTAATTGCGAGGATTGATGAAGTCTTATCTCTTTCCGCCCTCAAACCACCTGAACTAGAGCAAGATTTTTACGCTCAAGATTCCATTGAAGATGTTACGGCATATATAGATTCAGATATTCAGTTCTCTTTAGAGAAAAATCATACTAATTTTTCATATCTTAATCCTGACTCCACAAAAAGCTTAACTTGCCAAGAGGCTTCTCAAGTATATGATACCAGTGTTCAACCAGCAAATATTGATATAGGGAGTGCTGCATAATGGCCGGAATAGGATTTCATAATTATCATCTTAACGAAATATCCTATATTCGAAATGATAACTTCGATCCGTCAGATGGAACGATAACCCTTGATATTAAGCCTATTGTAAATTTGAAATATAACGATAAAAGCGAAGAAGATAAGGCTCTCGTAAACTTCGACCTAATCTTAGGTAGCCTAGAAGATCCGAGGGCTGCCTTTCAGGTTGTCCTTAAAATGACCGCACACTTTAGCTACAACAAGGACGAATCGGATGGCAGGTCTTTTGAGCAATATTTGCTTGAAAATGCTACCGCAATCCTATATTCGTATATGCGTCCAATGGTTTCAGATATAATCATGAGGGCTAATGAGTTCCCAAATTATATACTCCCTGTACTGAATGTAACGGCTCTGCTTGAAAAAGAAAATAAAGAATAGATTTACAGATAGCCACCTTCATAGGTGGCTATTTTTATGCCCCTATCCCTAGCAGTCCAGTCCTCGCCTTAGCGTTCATAAGGATTATCTAAGCCTACAAAAAAAGACCCCCTTGCACTTACACAAGGAGGTCCAGAGTCCCACAGCATAAGCAAGGTTTGTCTAACCCTTTGGGCTTACACTTTATCTAAGAGTTCTTCTGCGGTCTTCAACTCTTCTTCCAAATATAAAACTCGCTTCTCCAGACTACTAATTTTTTTCTCTTGCTTTTCATATAAACTCAATCCAGGGGGATACTTTATTGCCCCACCATACCCAGCACTGTCAGTCAGGTTGTGATGGGGATCAAGCCACACGATATAAAACACCCCTTCAACAATAAAGCCAATTATTCTTCCCTTTGACTTATTGATGCGGAACTGCGAAAACTCATATTGACCACTGTACAATGGAGGTTTAGTGTTTGTTTTATCCCACCTTATCGAGTGCAAGTCGTGCAAAGAAGATTTCAATTCTGATATCGTTTTGTTACTTACACTTTTGAAGCAGTCCATTAATTCGATAAACCACTCTCCCGAGACGCTCTTTCCTCTATCCTTGCTACCTAAATTAAATAATTCATGCGTTCTGTCAAAACAAGCAAAGGAAAAAGAAAAACTCTTCTCCGTAACAGCATTTCCATTATAGGGAAGAGTTTTTGTATGGTCACTTAATTCTGCGCTCACCGGTGGAAGTTTAATTTTTTTAGTCATTTTGCGCTTCTTCGTATTTCTTAGAGTAATATTCTCTCATGGAAGCATGAGATATAACCTCTCTGCTCGTCTCCCAAGGCTTTAATTCTCCTCTGGCGATTATCCAGGGGTCCTCTGAATGAGTCAGGCTTTCAAGTTGGTCTCCCGTAAAGCCTCCATAGGTCAAATATACTGCCTCCAGTACATCTAACTCTTCTTCCGTGAAAGAACCTTCGTTCGACTCAATCCTCGGGATTTCATTCCATCTATAATCTGCAAAATAGGGATAAAGAGAAGGGGCAACGGGGCCATGAACCCATGCTTGAATTTCCTCTTTAAAAAGAGGAGTGCCATCATACAGCGCACAATACCAAGCCTGAGCATAATAGCATAATTTCTGTATTTTTTTGTGAGTCATACTCTCTTTGCTTAAAAACCAGTTGGCCACATCTACAACACTTTTCATTTGCTTTCCCCCTCCCTAGAACAGGCAAATTAGAAAAACTTCTAGTATCCACATTATACAATGTATAATACCAAAAGACAAATTTTTCTTGGCGTAAGCGATATGTGTTATCTCCACAAATAAGCGCTTGGTAAATAGCCACCTTCTCATAGGTGGCTATTTTTATGCCCCTACTCCTAGCAGTCCCGTCCTCGCCTTAGCGTTCATAAGGCTTATCTAAGTCCACAAAAAAGACCCCCTTGCACTTACACAAGGAGGTTCAGAGTCCAAAAAGGTCAGGCGAGAGGTATCTAGGACGTCTGTTACCTTAATATCTTTCCAGACCTTATCTGTACTGTTGGTTAGCTTAATGGTGTAGGTGTTTCTGGCGCCATCTCGGGTGGCTAGGTCTACGATGTCCTTTTCGGAGGTCTTTTCGAGGGTGGGTTTACCTTTATCGAAAGTAGGAGGTACCATTCCCCCTCCCTCTTCCGGTACTAATACCGGGGGGACTTTGACTTTATCGTCTGTAGCGCCGCCTGTACCGTTTTCACCGGTGGCGTTGGCAGTGTTAGTTAATGTAACGGCGTGTTGCTTGCGGAGCTTGTCTAACTCGTTTTCACTGGCACCTTTCTTGTAGGTGACTTCCTTGGCCGTCCCTTTCTTCACTTGGACGGTGTAGGTGACCTTTACGCTTTCGCCGGGGGCAATATCCCCAATGGGCTGGGTCACTGTGCTGCCACCAACCATGGCTAGGCCTTCACCGTCTGTTTTCCCTTGCAGGGTGGGCTGGCCAATGAGCTGGACTTCGGAAGGCAGAGTGTCTACGAGGGCTGATGACATAAAAATAGAGCCGTGTATTTTCACGGCCCCTAAACCTATTAAATAATGATTTCCTAGAGAAGCATAGTTTTTGTTACCTACTAGATAAACCTAAAAATTAAATATTAAGCTATACTTCATGCCAGTACTATACGTGGTTTACTTCAGAAAATCAACAAGAGACACGAATTATAATTTACTTAGTTAATCCACAATTAATCGGACAAAAATCAAACTTATTTGTATCACGCTGATTATATTTTTGACTTTCATACCCTAAATGATGATGATCTATCAATAATGGATAAAGTGTGTTGTCTACTTTTCCGCATATAACTCTTACTGAACCCTTCAATCCTAATTGGTACAATTCTAAATCTTCAAGCTGCCCAGTTCCGTACTCTACTCCATTTAATTTATTTTTAGATTTATCTGATAGTGGATTTAACAACTCAGGATGTATATTTTTGATGACCTCAATATATTTACCCTGAGCTTCTTTAGAACTATTACCCCTTAATTCATTTATGGAATGACAATGCGACATTTTTTGACCCCAATTCTCATAAACATAGGGAATTAGCGTATATATAATGTACATTAAATTATTCACAAATTCTTCTTTTGTTTCTGTATAAGTGGTTATGTCTTTTCCTCTATATCCTTTTATCCAATTTTTATAAGACATAGAAATAACTAATTTTTCTTCTTCTTTTTTCTTCAAAGGTGTTTTTCCCTTTGTAACGTTATTTTTAGGTCTTTTATTATTTCTAATTCTATTACTTTTCTTACTCAATTTAGCCTTCTTCCATTTGGCGTAAATAGTATTCAAAAATAATTCGATCATCAATAGAGTCATAACCATTTTCAAGTGGACTCAAGTTTCCTCTTGCTCTAATCCAAGGATCTTCTTGATGAGTAATGCTCTCAAGTTCATTTGCATTAAATTGACCATACACATCCCACACTTGGTTTAGCACATCTAAAGTGTCTTCGTTGTAGTCACTATCGTCAATTTTTTGTTTTGGAACTTCACGAAATTTATAATCTCTATATTCTTGATAAATTGAAATTACTACAGGTCCATGTACCCAAGCTTTAATTTCTTCATCAAATAATTTATTGTTCAAGTATTCAACACTATCATTCATGAGAGTGAGATACCATGAATATGCGTAGTACACTAATTTTTGTATTTTCTTAGGAGACATAGATTCCTTACTTAAAAACCATTTCGCAATTTTATTAGCATCCATTTTAGATATCTCCTTTTGCCTAAACTATGCCACTATCCTAATTCATGTTATACAAAAAGCCCCCGTCAGACGTATCTGTTGTGTTCAGCAAGAAAGTTTACTAAACCGGGGGGGCGATTAAACTTTAATTTTATTATAGGTAATTTAGCAGAAGGAATCAAACAAAACTTTACCTATCTATGATCCTCTACCCCTAGCCCCCTTCCTCTCAAAATTACTACATATAGTCACCTTCATTGATCGTTGACTACATATAGTGTGCGTGGTATTATATACCTAACGAATAATACGCCAACCAAACAAAGGAGGACCACCCATGAAAGGAAGCCTAACTAAAAAAGCAACGGCAGCTGTTTTGGCAGCAGCCCTCTTGGCCAGTGCTAGCCCTGCACAGGCTACTGAAAGCCATGCAAGAGACATTACCATTACAGTAGACGGACGTACGATCCCCCAGACTGACCAGAAGGCCTTTATTAAGGATGGCCGGACCATGGTACCTTTACGGACTGTTATGGAAGGGCTGAAAATGAATGTTAACTGGGTAGAATCAAATAGGTCTATCTTTGTTTCAGACACGGCTAAGAATCTCACCTATGTATTCTATGCAGATAAGCCTTATTTCAACGTATACGGCACGACAGGCAAGGAGCCAATCCGTAAGGTTAACTTAGACGTTGCCCCCTATATTACAGTAAACAACCGGGTAGTTGTACCGCTTCGTGCTATCGGGGAGACGTATGGCAAGGTAGACTGGAACAATGACACCAGTACGGTAGCTATTACAGCCGGTCAGGTCGCACAGCCTAGTACGCCTGCTAAGCCTACTACACCTACTGTTAAGCCACCTGTTGCCCAGCCGAATAAACCGGCCCAGCCCACACCGGCCCCCAGCGTAAAGCCTAGTGAGCCGACTATTAAACCTACGCCTAGTGAACCTAGTAAGCCTAGCGTGAAGAAGGAAAAGAAAGCTTTATCTAATGAAGAGCGGACTTTCTTAAAGGGCATTATTGCTAATGGCCTCTCCGATAAGGCTAGTGAAGCTAAGGCACAGGTTGTACGTATTAACGAGATTAAGGATAAGTATGTTGGCTGGGCGAATAATCCTGCTATAGAGTGTGAAGAGGTCGACAACGACTTAATCTTAGATGCCGTCCGGGGCAAGCCGGATGTGGAGCTACTCAGCTTTTATGAAGCCTTGGAAGCACCTCGGAAGCCCTTTACAGCAGACCAGCTGCGGATGCTGGAGCTGATAAACGCTGCCCGGGCTGAGCATGGACTGAAGCCCGTCAAACTCTCTCCTGCCCTCTGTGAAGGGGCTGATATTAGGGCGAGGGAGTATGATATTGATCAAAAACGAGTTGGTGCAGTTGATTATAATAGTCACATGAAGGCCAAGGCCAATGGCTGGAATCCTCATATAAGACTTGATGGGACTGAACCAACAACGGTACTAAAGGACCTTGGATTGTCTCAATTCATTTCCAAAGCGACGCTATGGGAAAATCTAGCCACAATATTTACTGATGAAAATAATCCTGACGAAATTTTTAATATGTGGATGAACTCTCCGGGTCACAAGGCGAATATCCTCTACCCCAACCACAAATATGTGGGGGTAGGTTACGATACACAAGAAGATAACGTTGAAACGGAATGGGCATTAGAATTCCAGCCGTAAAACAGACCATATAAAGAGCCAGTCGCTTCTGACTGGCTCTTTCTCGTAGATATCTATTTAATTTAAAGGGTAAATCTATTAATCCTCCAACTGTAAAACCTCCCCTATAAGGATCTTATTATACCCCTCAATCTTATCTAAGGTTTCCTTAACAACATTCGAATGGAGTCCTTTAT
Organism: Peptococcus simiae; assembly: GCF_046097595.1. Taxonomy (NCBI): domain Bacteria; kingdom Bacillati; phylum Bacillota; class Clostridia; order Eubacteriales; family Peptococcaceae; genus Peptococcus; species Peptococcus simiae. The sequence goes on along the minus strand of NZ_JBJUVG010000010.1, from coordinate 10,163 downwards.
ACAACCCTTTATCACCAACAATATAGAACCTCTTTTTTGCTCGTGTGACAGCAACATTCATTATATTGGGCTTAGATACTGCCCAATTAGCTGCCCCCAAGCTGTTTTTATCTGCACCCATAACGAGGATAACTATATCGTTCTGCTTACCTTGAAACGTATGAACGGTACCAATTTGCTCGTTAATGTTATGAATTAAATGCTCTTTGCGTTCTTTTCTTAAATGTTCTTTAATCCTCATAGCAATATTCCTGAATGGGCTGATAATATACATATCTTTATTGGAATAACCTTCTTCATTTATTAGGTATTCTAGCAATTCCTCCAGACACTCGGCTTGCTCTTGAACAAACTTGTTATCAGCAGCCCCTGTAACATCACACCAAGTCGAAAATCCAGCATTGTCCTCAAGGCCTTGGACCATTCTTCCGTCATAAGAAATGGCATTTGAAATTGAAAACATCGGCTCTGCACACCGCCTGTGTACCCATAGAGGTATACCAATCCATGTATCTTCATCTTTTTTAAAGCCATAGGAACCAGAAGCATCTAAGATAGTCTGACAGGAAGATTCTGCGGCAAGGTATCGATCTGAAACTAAAAAGTGATTTTGTAACACCCCTAACACTTGCGAGTCTAAAGTTTTTACGGGCTCAATCTGAAAGGGATCACCTAGGGCCATCACTTGCCTTGCTCTCATTAGTCCGCCTATACAATCTTGTGGAGCTGCCTGCCCAGCTTCATCAATGAAGAGGTTAGGCAAATCTTCGGAACCAGCAAAATCGAACATATTGGACATACTGGCAAAGGTGGTGCTAATGACTGGGATGGCAAAATTAATCCAATTCCATGCAGCAAGAAGAATTTCTCTCCCATTTTCTTGCTGCTTTATTTTCCATTTATTATCATCATTAAGAATTAGGTTCGCAACTTTTAATGAATCTCTATGCTTAGATAAAAAAGCTTTTCTGACACCTAATGCTTTTATAAATAAATGACTTTGCTTCTTTCTAAACTCATCATTAAACCATGGCGCTATTTTTTCATTTTCCTGATAAGATTTCTTGAAATCTAAAACCGGTTTATTTAATTTCTTAAAATCTTCTAAAGCCTTTTCTATCAATTGCATATCTACTTCAGCTTGGTCTAAGCTTCTTTCATATTGTTCAATTAAATCTTTCTTTCCGTCAAGGTTATTACGGCCTTCCTCAATGGAACCAGATATTTCACTAATCATCTCCTCACTTTTATTTATTTTATCTAAATAGATTTTAGCCTCCTTTGCTCTGAGTAGTTTCTTAATAAGGAAAAATCTCGGCTTCGTTTGAAGAATTTTATTATTTTCTTCTTGAGCCGATTCTAAGTCATTATTAAGCTTCTTTAAAGAGTCAGAAATCGAAAAGACCTCATTAGTTAATTCTTTTATTAATCCGGGATAACTTTCTACAGCCTGTTTAACTTCAGATATTTTCTTTAATTTTTCATATGCGTTTTGTGTGTTATTTATCTCTTCTTGAACTTTATCATAGAGAAAATTAAAATCACCACAATCTATCTCTAGAAAAAAGTCTGGCGGTAGATATGAAATCTTCTCTCCAGAATTTCCATTAATGTCTTTTCCCATCTGATTTAACTCTAAACATATTTCGTCTATCCGCTCGGTAATTTTCCTGCGCTTTGCCTTCGCTCCTCCTCTGAGTGAAAAGGATCCCCACATTTTTTGTGTAGCAGAACTATTATCTTCAGTCTTCATCTCAAAAGGGAAGTAGTCCGGCTTTTGAAAAGAATCATGAATAGCGTCCCAAATCGAAAAATCAACAACAACATTTTCAAGTGCTTTGTTGTTTGAGCTTGCTAAAATAAAATTAGACGTTAATAGCTCCGGAGAAAGTTTTTTCATTTGGAATGTCTGCTTCTGACCACTACTTTCAGTGGTAACACTAATTTCATCAAGAGTGACTTCGCCTAAACATTTGGAAATCTCTCGACTGGTTTGGACAATTAAGCCTGCAAACACATCTTTTAGGAGTGTGGTTTTACCAGTTCCAGGAGGCCCATTAACACTTAAAAGTCTATCTCTTTCCATCATCCTCAAGTTAATTGCTACCTGCTGCATTAAGCTAGGCGCATGGCTAGGGTTGCTAGGAAAGCGACCTAATGGGAAATTGCAAGGGGCTAAAATATCTAAAATTTGTTCTTGACCTTGTGGCTTGGTACTATCTAGGTTAATTTTTTGCACTGGTAGATTTTCACCTAAAAAACGATTGAGGAGGTGGCTGTTGGTACAGTTTTTAGCTGCCTTTAAATCGTTTATTATAAAAGAGTGCAGGCTTGTATTCATTTCAGCTTTATTACGAAACCCTTTATAATAAATATTATTGGCCTTAACAAAAGTATTGGATGAGATGGTTAAATTCAATAAAAACCTTTCAATATCACGGTCAGATTGTTTATATATCTCACCTATTTCTTTAATTAAATTGTCCGACAGCTCCTTAATGGTTTTGCTATCTTTAATAAGCTCGCCTTGCAAATAAATATAGTATGGAATAGAAATAAAAGTTTCATCTAAAACAAGGTTTAGTTTATGGTCAAAAACCAAAGAGTATTGAAAGGTTTTCTCCCAAGTCACCTCTTCGTCAACTATTTCTAGATTGTATTTTTTCCTTAATTTATCCAATACCTCTTTAAAACTAAGTGCATTAATACACAGAACTAAGTGGGTGTATTTCTTGATTTTCGTCCTTGGTAGTAATTTTTCTAACTCATTATAGTTTAATTTGCTTCGATCTAGCCGCTTAAAGTCTTTAGGTAGCTTTGCTTCGGATAGGTTTTCATAAAATATAAAGGCATCTAAAATATTGTTTTTTAAGTCAATCTGTTTATTCATAACATATCCTCCGCTGGGAAAGAATTATCAGAATACTATATATTGAATCTACCATATTAGCTATTTTATGTCACCATCTTTTACGTTAAATAAAAAAGAGGCAGCGATTAAGCTACCTCTTTTTTGTTGCCTTCTATTAGGGTTTTACGCCTGCATTCGGATTGACTTTAGTCCATTTTTCATGACCATTTTCATCCAAAGTGAATTGGTGCCAAATGGAAACTTCTGCAATAAGCAGGTCAGATGGATTAACGTCTGTAAAAGTCGGAATCCGGTTACCATTAATATCCGGGTTGGTATCTCGACCAGTAATGGTGCAGATTTCTTTAGCAAAGTCTCTCCGGCTGGTTTCTACGTTGGGGTCAGTGGAGTTGTAGTCATAGCCGGCTGCAATCCCTTTAGCGAGGGCTTCAGGGCCGAGGACGACTTTAATTATGTCCCCGATTTCCTTCCGGGTGACTTTAATCCGGGGGGTCGTTTCGTAGAACTCTACCATGTCGGAGTTGCGAGGCGTGTCGCCACTAAAGGCGAAGGGATCAGCAAAGGTCGGACCCATCAGTTCATTTTGCATCATGATCTTAATGGGGAGATCCATGCCTTGCAGGCCTTTAGCTGTAAAGCCTTCCGGGAACCCTTGGTCAATCTTAATGTTTCTAGCATTGCCAATCCATTGGTCCATCTTATCTGAGTTGGAGTAAGACCGGAGGATGACGGCTGCTGCTTCAGGACGGGATAAGAATTTACCCGGTGCGTTGTTATCAGGCCACCACTCGCCGTTAGGATAACCGGAGAAGAGTTTCTGGTGATTATCTGTGACTTCTTTAGGATTAACGGTAGTTACGCTGGCAGCGTTTGCTTCTACCGGCTTGTGGCTGGTAGATTCTGCTTTGACAGTATTAACATAGGGCGTGCCGGCGGTATCGTTTTTGTGTTTGACCTTGAAGGTTACTTTAACAGTACCGTTAACGGCAACGTCTCCTACTTTAATATCTAGGGTGTCTACCCCGTTATCACCAACAACGTAGCTGAAGTCCTTACCTTCTTTGAGGGACAGGCCATTCATCCGGATGCTGTCACGGAGGAGGACAACATAGCTGGTGTCAATCTTGTCTTTGAGGCGGATGCCTTTCCAGTCCTTGTTATCCTTGTTTTGCAGGGTAACGGTATAGGTGTTGTAGGGATCATCTGTCAGGTCCACATGGGCCTTTTCAGGGTCCTTGCTTAAGAGAACGCCTTTGTCGCTAGGGGGAGTAGATGGCAGCTCAGGAACCCCTTTACCCTTCCCTAACTTCACGTCAGCCTTGTCTTTGGCCATGCCGTTGTCGCCGGCTGCTGTAGCGATATTAGTCAGGGTCTTTTCTTGACCTTTCGTGATGTCATCTTTTACTCGAACGTCATACTTGACGGTCTTATGGGTGCCGGGTTCAATATCCCCTAAGACAGCTGTAAAACTGTTATTAGAGGTCACTTGAACAGGGCTGGGGTTACCATCTACGAGGACCATACCGCTTAATGCGATTTCGCCCGGTAGGAGGTCGGTCAAGGTGACGTTTCTCCAAGTGGCCACATCTTTACCGGAGCCGTTTTCTACCGTTACGGTATAGGTATATACTTGCCCTTCTTTAGTCTCTTTTACAGAGGCTTCTTTTTTCATGAGGGGCTTGGTTTTACCATCCGGAACGTTGACCGGCACAGAGGGGACTGGTTCTTTCGGTGTGATATCATCAGTCAAGTAGGCGATATTCGTGAAGGTCTTCCCTTCCATGCCTTCTGCAATTTCCACATCAATGGTGTAGATTTGCTTGGCTCCTGGAGCAATCGGATCGGGCTTTAAGGTTAAAGTATTGGTAGCAGCATCAAAGGAGTATTCATTGGTACGTTTACCGTTTACTTCAACCGCATCTTTGAAGATCATGCCGGCAGGGATGGGGTCTGTAATGGTTACGTTTTCCCAGTCTGCTGTAGCACTGGGGCTGTTCGTTAAGGTAATGGTGTAAGTCATACGTTCACCGGGTTTAACGAGGGTCTTAGACGGTGTTTTAGTCCCGGTGCGACCATCTGCTTTACCCTTGTCTACAGTGGTGATTTTGCTGGTAGCTTTCTTTTCAGTAGCATTATCAGCGGTGACGGTAGCTACGTTTTCAATATCTTTGCCATAGGCTTCCTCATTTACAACGGTATAAACCTTTAGGGTGACTTCTTCGCCAACCTTGAGATCGCCTAGCGGAAACTCCATGGCCTTAGTAGCCGGGTCATATTTGTAGGAAGTACCTGCACCATCTTTAGTTACCATACCGTCAAAGGAGAGGCCCTTGGGTAGGGTATCTTTAACAACGGCATTTTGGGCATCCACTTCAGCGTTTTTGCTATTAGCAACTTTGAGGGTGTAGATCAGCTTATCGCCAACTTTAGCAGCTTGTTTGTCTGCTTCTTTTTCGATAAGAAGTTCTGCACTACCGTCTTTGATCTTGACAATGCCACTATTGGCCTGTGCAGTTACTTCGCCGGTATTTTTAGCAGTAGCGGAAGCAATATTTTCTACTTCCTTACCATACCCGGTCTTATTAACAGTGACCTTGAAAACAACCTTTTTGGTCTGGTCAATCTTCACGTCACCGAGGTTGACGGTTAGGAGCCGGGCTTCTTCATCATAGGAGAAGTCGCTATGGCCCTTGCCATCTACAGTGACAGAGCCTGCAAAGTCTAAGGCCGGATCAATGAGGTCTGTTACGACTACTTCTTTAGCGTCATTCTTAGACTTGCCATCTGTTTTTAGAACATTTTTATCTATATTTTGCGATTTTACACCTAAAAATGCACATGAGCCATTGATTTTCTGTGCTTCTATGCTATAATCATACCAACAGAACCTCTCCACGCTTAATGTAGATTTCTACATGCGGACCACGGAGAGGGCTTTTTTATATCAAGGAGCAGGATTACCATGCAGCTAAAGCCGCCCTTAACATATGATGAGCAAATTGAAAAGCTAAAAAATGACCACAATCTTACAATATCCGATGAATACTTTGCAAAAGAAGTTTTAATGAAAGTTAGTTATTACAGGCTTTCTGGCTACGGGATTGGACTAAAAAAGCTTAACAATAGAGAACATTATAAAGACAGTATTACCATCGAGCAGCTTTTTAGTCTTTATTGTTTTGATAGTCAATTTAAGAATAATCTTATAAGAACTATTGAGCAGATTGAAATAGAACTGAGGGCAAAAATTACACATCACCTATCAATAAAATACGGTTCGACCGCTCTTATGGATAAAAACAACTTCATCTATAAGAAAAACAAAAAAGGCAAACCTATAGACACCCTTATCCGAAATAATTTGGATAAAGAGATAGCACGACAAAAAAACAAGCCCTTTGTAAAGCATCATCTTAAAAAATATGATGGTAACTTTCCTATTTGGGCTGCTGTTGAACTTATGTCATTTGGAACTCTATCTTCCCTCTTTAGTATTTTAAAATTTGAAGATCAAAAGGAGATTTCTAACCAATTTAATACAAGTCCAAAATATCTCAAAAATTGGATATTATGCCTTGTAGAAGTAAGAAATATTTGCGCTCATTATACCAGACTATATAATATGCCTTTAAAAGAAAACCCTCGCCTTTATATAGAAAACGAAAAATATAAGAAAAAACAAAACAAAATATTTCCTATTTTATTAATCATTAAAAGAATGTTGAATTCTAATGAACAATGGACTTCTCTGTTAAGGGATTTGAAAAAATCTTTTAATAAATACCAAGGTGCTTTCAATTTCAGTTTTATGGGTTTCCCTGAGAATTGGGAGGAAGTTCTTTAGCAAGCAGTACATTTAGTCTGAGCCCATCTCGGGCGGAGAGGTCTACAATATCCTTTTCAGCGGTCTTTTCGAGGGTGGGTACACCTTTAGGGGGATTAACATCCTTACCCGGTACTTCACTCCCTCCCTCTTCCGGCACTAATACCGGGGGGACTTTGACTTTATCGTCTGTGGCACCGCCTGTACCGTTTTCACCGGTGGCGTTGGCGGTGTTCGTGAGGGTAACGGCGTGTTGCTTGCGGAGCTTATCCAGCTCGCTTTCGCTTACCACAAAGATTCTAGTTGGATTGAAGCTAGAGATTATCCTCTATAATGCTGATAACGTGAACCGATCCCTCAAAAAAGCGACCGTCGCTTTTGCTTCGGTCGCTTATTTGCAGGATTCAACTACAAAAAAATTGGATGGATTTTTGACTATAAGTTGTATGAGCTCTAGCCGCACCCATATATGTGAAGTTAGGGTTCAGCATATTAGCACGGTGTCCAGGAGACTCGTACAGATCTCTAGTGTCTTCAATGGCAGCTACTTCAGCTTCAAGTAGAGGCATATTATAGAGGGATAGTAAATTCTCACCAGTTGTATCCCACGGGTAACCTAAATCACGCATAATCGAATTTGAAGGCATACCGTTAGGTCTCGTGTGCGAATTATTTCCTTGTGATCGCCAATATCTAAATTCTTCAATGGTTTTAACGTTAGGATATTTTAAGCACTCATTTGCTCTAATGCTTGCTGCTTTGCAAAGAAAAGGCGATAACTTCAAAGGTTTCAACCCATTCATAGCTCTGTAGTTATTGGTTTCTTCAAATACTTTAATAGAATAAGGCGTCACATAGGATTGGTACTGAATATCTTCAAGGACTTTTGCATGTGTTTTTTGGTCCTGTAATTTCTTGAACTCCGGCACCTGTCGTGCAAAGGCATTCATTAGATCGATTTCTTCGCTACTGAGGCCCTTTCTAGTCTTGAACGCCTCATATCTAGCCAGGTCTTCCTCTGTCTGGGGGCCTGACTGAGCATGGTCCTTTAACCAGGCTAATTCTTCGCTAGTTAAGGCTCCCTTTTGTACTGGAGGGGTAAAGGGGTTACCGGGTGTATTCACCTTACTGGAAGGCTTGCTAGGCGTTACGCTGGGTTGGACAGGGTTGGTGGGTTGTACGCTAGGTTGTGTAGGAATAGCCGGCTGGACCGGGTTGGCCGGTTGTACTGGGTTAGTCGGTGCTTGAGGCTGGACCGGGTTAGTAGCAGTCCCGGTAATAACCACGGTACTGGTATCGTTATTCCAGTCTACCTTGCCGTAGGTCTCGCCAATGGCCCGGAGGGGCATGACGGTTCGGTTACTGGAGGTAATATAGGGGGCCACGTCCAGCTTTATAAAATCCGTACCTGTTTTTTTGTAGCGCAGGAAATAGGGCTTGTCTGCATAAAAGGTATAGGTTTCAGCCTTGGCCGGGTTTTTTACGGTAATAGATCGATTTTCGTTGTTCCATTCAACGCCCATATTTAAGCCTTCCATGACGGTCCGTAAGGGGACCATGGTCCGGTTATCCTTAATAAAGGCTTTCTGGTCTGTCTGGGGGATTGTACGTCCGTCTACTGTGATGGTAATGTCTCTTGCATGGCTTTCCGCAGCCTGTACGGGGGCAGTGCTAGCCAAGAGGGCTGCTGCTAAAACAGCTGCCGTTGCTTTTTTAGTTAGGCTTCCTTTCATGGATATTCCTCCTGTGTTTGGTTAGCGTATTATTCGTTAGGTATATAATACCACGCACACTAGATGTAGTTAATCGTAAAGTGTATATAAAAAAGAGAGACAAGCACAAGGAATGTACTTATCTCTTTGGTCCAGCTTTTTGGGTTCACTCTAAAATGATCGGCTCTTTTTCTATAGATAAAACTTACGATGTTTCTGGCCTGTATTTTTACTTTAAATAGTTAAGTACAGAAAAAAATGCTCCCACGGAAGCAGCATCAGCTGCTCGTGCTGAGTTGAATTCTATATTTTGTAGCATTAGAGACTGCTGTCTAGCAATCATTAGAGAACGCTCGGTGTTGCTCTCCATCTTAGATCTGTGTACATATTCATCAAATAAGTTGACCGCTTCTTTCATAGAATCGGCTTGTCCATTAGCAAATAATTTTTCAAAATAACTTACAGCCTCATAATTCCTATAGTCCCTTGGTATTTTTTCCAATATTTCAGTATTCTCACTTGCCAATCTAAAAATTTGATCTGAGATAAAGTCTATCTCATTCCTAGCCGCAGAGAGTCCTTTATTAGGTGCATTAGGATTAAAATTTAAGGATTTTCTTATAAATTTATAGATAACAAAACATAATATCAAGCTGCTAATAATAAAAATAGGAACAATGTAGCCGCTTCTTCCCGCAATAAAAAGTTTGAAAAAAATATCTAGTAAATAAAAAACAATGAAGGCTGCGATTATTGCAGGAATCCAAGATATCCTAGCCTTACTTCTCTGGGTTTTTACCATTGCTACTGAAGCTTGTTGCTCTATACTTCGGGCTTTAAAATACAAGCGGTTTATTTCTTGCAAAATAGGTAATGCCTCATAGACAGACTTCATTGCCTCATTCTTATTCATATTTTCCTCCACTATCTATATATTGGATTTTATTGAATAGGGAATTGGTGCCCGCAATTTTGACAAACCCAAAAAGCGTTTTGTCTGCTGCCACGAGCGACTGAAAAAATCAATCCTAGAAGACCTCTCCGAAAAAGATTTCCTATAGAAAAGTTGTCGCTATGTTCGTCATATACAGCTTCTAAATCCATGGAGCCGCAAAAAGGACATAGAATCACAGAATATTGATCAGACGTATTCATAACTTTAATCCTCCTGTTTTAATGAGATATTGTAACTAATTTACCATACTTTTCTTTTTGTGTCATATTCTAAAATACTAATGATAAGCAAAAAAGTCGGGATAACCCGACTTTTTTATATTTTTATTGGAAAAGCTGAGCCCAGTTATCCCAAGCTGTAGAATCGCTATGAGCAATTCCCATATATACATTAAATGGGTTTAAAATATTCGCACGATGTCCAGGAGATTCCATCCAGCCTTTCATAGCATTTTCAGGTGTACTTAGAACGGGGGGGAGTGCAGCTAAATTTTCTCGCATTGAAATACCTGCTGAAGCAAGTCCTATTTCTAGCAAAACAGTATCATATTCTTTTCCATCTAATCTGTTGTGTGGATCCCAACCATTATTTTTAGCTTTTACATAATTATCGTAATTAGTTGCACCAATCCTTTTCTGATCAATTCCAAACTCCCTCGCCCTAATCTCAGCCCCTTCACAGAGGGCTGGAGAGAGCTTAACAGGCTGTAGTCCATGCTCTGCCCGGGCGGCGTTCACCAGCTCCAGCATCCGCAGCTGGTCTGCTGTAAAAGGCTTTCGAGGGGCCTCCAAGGCTTTGTAA